>CALLZA010000664.1 GCA_937858165.1 uncultured Ardenticatenia bacterium | reverse complement strand
TATTGGCTGTATTGATTGGCTGTATTGGCTGTTGAGCTTTCTCAGCCGCCGGTTGGGCGCGCTGCTCGTTCGCCCGCCTTTGGCCTGTGGAGGCAACATCTGCCGGAGGATAACACAACATGACTGATGAGACCCCGCCCATTCCCGAAACCCTGGCTCAATACCTGACCGAGAATCAAGACCCCGAACAGGTTGCCCGCATCTATGAGAAGGTCAGCCAACTGCTGACGCGCGGCGAACAGGTGATTTACATCGCCGTTCAGAAGGCGCTGACTTACGACCCCACGCCGGAGATCGTCGTGCTGACCAACCGGCGCTTCATGCACTACCAGCAGAACCTGATGGGCAGCGCCAAGTTTACTGACTACATCTGGCGCGAATTGAAGGAAGCCAAGTTGGAAGAAGGGGTCATGCGCGCCACGCTGACCCTGTTCGCGGCCAACGGCGAGACGTTGCGCGTCGACAACCTGGTGAAGGAGCAGGCCCGCCGGCTCTATGCCATCGCCCAGGAGATGGAAGAGAACGTGCGCGAGGAGTTGCGCCTGCGGGCGATGGAGGAGAAGCGGGCCGAGGCGGGCGGCGTCTATCTGCCGGGCATGATGGGCGGGGTGGGCGCTGGTTCGACCGCCGCCCCGGCCGACGAACCGCTCCAGGCGTTGAGCAAGCTGAAGCAACTGATGGAGGCGGGGCTGATCTCGGCCGAGGAGTTTGAGGCCAAGAAGAAGGAGATTCTGGCCCGACTGTAAGAGGAACACGGAGTTGCGCCGGGAAACACAGAGGACACGGCGAGCACAATGCCATGCTCGCCGTGTCCTCTCTACTTCTCGGTGGAACTCTGTAACGCTTCTAACTCTTCCGCAGCCGCCGCGCGCTAAACAAGATTAGAATCAGCGCCATGCCGACGGCGGCGATGCTCCAGGCATCGAAGCCCGTCTCCGGCAAGACGACCGGCGGCGTGGGCGTGGCTGTGGGCGTTGGGGCAATGACCGTGCCGGTGGCTGTCGGCAGCACCGTTCCTGTGGCGGTCGGTAGCGCAGTTCCGGTAGCCGTTGGGCCTACGGTTGGCGTCTGGGTCGCCGTTGCGTTGGGGTCGGGCGTCTGGGTCGGCGTCGCCGTGCCCGGTAGCGCGGTGGCCGTAGCCGTTGCCGTGGCCGTCGCTGTTTCTGTGGCCGGAGGTGTGGCAGTTGTGGTGCTTGTGGCCGTGGCCGTGCCCGGCGCGATTGTCGTCCCGGTGGCGGTGGTGGTCAGGGTTGCCGTGGCTGTGGCTGTTGGCGTGACGGTCATCGTGGCGGTCGGCGGCGGCGTGCCCGGCGCGCCCGCGCCGCCGAAGACGGCCGGGCCAAAGGCCAGGTAGTCGCCAACAGCCTGAAAGGCCCAGGTGGAAGTCACGGCCAGAAAAGCGACGGCCACGGCCAGGACGGCCAAAGTAAGCGGCGTAACCGGCCGCCAGCGGCGCAGAAAACGGTGCAGCTTGTCGTACATAGTGCTACTCCCTTGCCCTGTGGCGGCCACTATGATAGCCGAGCAGCCACCAGGGGCCAACCGCGGCGGCGCTTCCCCCTCGGGTTATTCAATGTCCGGCCGCGCAACGATCGCCCGACCGGCGCGTATAGACCCATAGAACCCGCAGCGGGAGATTGGAGCATGACAGATAAGGAACCACTGAAGATCACCCTCGAAGACCTGGGCCTGAGCGAGCCGACCGTGCCGCCCGACCCGCCGGCGACGCCGGGCAAGCCACCGGGCAAGGCGCGTGAGGCGGCCGAGCAGGTCGGCCAGCGCGTGGCCGGGGCGATGAAGGAGTCAACGGCCAAGGTGACGCACAAGATCGCCGACGCCACGGCCGAGACAGCCAACCGGACGGCCGAGGCGGTGCGCGACAAGGTCAGCGAGACGATCCAGGCCCAGGCCCAGGCCACGGCCGACGCCGTCGAGGAGCGCCTGCGCCAGGTCGATTGGAAGGCCGAAGCGACGAAGGGGGCCGAGGGGGGCCTGCGCTGGCTCAGCAAGCGGCTGGAGGTGTTGGCGGAGCGGTTGCGCGGGGACAGTAAGCAGTAAGCAGTATTCAGTAGGTCAGCGAGTCACTACAAGAGTTGTACTTGTTTGTGTACTGCTACTGAATACTGCTTACCGAATACTGTTTACTGACTTCCCACGCTGCTATACCATATACCCTATGGAAATTGAATTCGAGACGGTGGACGGGGTTGTGGTGGTGACGCTGTTCGGTGAGCTGGACAGCCGCACGGCGCCGATTGTGCAGGATAAGCTAATGGATCTGCCCAGTCCGGAAGCGCGCGTGTTGTTGGAGATGAGCGGCGTCAACTACATCTCCAGTGCCGGGTTGCGCGCCCTGCTAATGCTCTATCGCCGCATGGCCAATAGCGACGGCCGCGTGGCCCTGGTCGGCCTAACGGAGAGCATCCGTGACGTGATGACGGTCACCGGCTTCCTCGACTTCTTCGCCGCCTATGACACCCTGCCGGAGGGCATCGCGGCGCTCAGCCAGTAGGTCAGTAGGGCAGTGCGCAGTGTGTACTGCCCCCTGACTACTCCCTCCCCATCGCCCTTAAATTCTGCCGCAACTTGATAATGCTGTCCGCCGGGTGATACCCCTTGCGCAGGCTGGCGTTGGCGTAGACCAGCGTGCGCGGGCCGACGATGCAGCCGGGGTTGAGGACGGCGTTGCAGCCTGTTTGGGCGTCGTCGCCCAGGATGGCCCCCAACTTGGTCAGGCCTGTGTCGTACACCTGGTCGTCGATAGTCAGCTTGATGGTCGGCCGCCGCCCGGTGGTCGGGTCTTTGGCGCTCAAGATGCCCAGGTTGCTCAGCTTCGTGCCCGCGCCGAGGTTGACGCGGTGGCCCAGGATGGCGTCGCCGACGTAGGCGAAGTGGGGCGCGGCGGCGTGGGGCAGGAATAGGGCGTGCTTGGCTTCGCTGGCGTGGCCCAGCACCGCGCCGTCGAGCAGGACGACGTTCTCGCGCACGTAGGCCCCGTGGCGCACGACCGCGCCGCGGCCGATGTAGGCCGGGCCGACGACGTAGGCCCCCGGCTCCACCACCGCCCCCGCCTCGATGACGATGGGCGCGTCGCCCAGCCACGCGCCGCTCATCACCGTGCCGTCGATGCGGCGGCCGCCGGCCGTCAGCCGTTGGACGTGCTCTTCCAGCCGGGTTAGGGCTTGCCAGACGTAGTCGCAGCCGTCGAAGAAGGCGGCGGTGGTGGGGTTGGAGAGGTCAAATAGCGCTTCGGGGCGCAGATCATTGTCGTTCATGGCGTTGCTCCTTGATAGGCGGATTCTACTGGAAGAGGCGGGAATGTCATCTGGATGCCAGGTCGATGGCGACGGGAAGAGTGGCACGCGGATGGATGCCGATAAGAAAGCAGATTGTTGTGTTCTCTTGCTTGTGCTCTATGCTAGACTCATGAGGGAAGATGCAACCGCAATGATAGAGACGAACACCCTGATCATCGGCGCCGGCCCGGCCGGGCTGGCCGTCGCCGCCTGTCTGAAGCAGTGCGGCGTGCCGTTCATCCTGCTGGAGCAGGGGGAGCGGGTCGGCCGCGCCTGGCACGAGCACTATGACCGGCTGCACCTGCACACCTGTCTCTTATACACATCTGACGCTGCCGACGAGCGATCTAGTGTAGATCTCGGGGGTCGCCGTATCATTAAAAACAAAATACATATCACAATCAAACATATCACACACCAATACAAATATAAACACAACAAAAAACACCACCCAAAACACTAACGACG
>CALLZA010000663.1 GCA_937858165.1 uncultured Ardenticatenia bacterium | reverse complement strand
TGTTCGGTTCTGTTCTATCTCTGTTATTTTTGGTCTTTGTGGTTCGTTGTGATATTCTTGCTCTATGTTTTTTTTTTTAATGATACGGCGACCACCGAGATCTACACGAGATCGCTCGTCGGCAGCGTCAGATGTGTATAAGAGACAGGCACAACACGGCGCGCACTCCGGCCCGCTCCACTGCGTCGCCGATCTGGTCGAGCGAGCTGTCGATGGCGCTGGGGCTGGCATGGTGGTCGATAAGTGTCGTCGTGCCGTGCTTGATGGCGTCTACCAGACTGACCAGGGCGCTATACTCCACGTCGATGTCAAGCAGCGCCCGGTCGAGCCGCCACCACAGCCGCTCCAGGATGTCGGGGAAGTCTTTCGGCGCGGGGCCGGGAATGGCCATGCCGCGGGCAAACGCGCCGTAGAAGTGAGTGTGGGCACAGATGTTGCCGGGCATGACCAACTGGCCGTGCGCGTCCAGCCGTTCGGCGTCCGGGTAGCGCGGGCCGAGCGCCGCCGCCGGGCCAAGGTCGTGGATGAGGCCGTCGCGCAGCAGCAAGGCGCTGTCGTCTAGAAGTTCGTTGGGGTCGTTCCAGGTCACGAGACGGGCGTTGTCGATGAGGAGGTCGGTCATGGCTGTATTCTAGCCGCCGCCGGATAAGGGGCAAACTAGAACAGACCTCAGACGTTTGCGGCAAACCTCTGAGGTCTTATATAATGTCCGGGTAAGAACAGACCAATCGGCCACATCTAGGGCCATAGATACTGATTAAGAGCGATCTGAAGGAGAAATAAGGATAATGGCTAAGCCAATTGAAGTTACCGATGCCGACTTCCAGAAGGAAGTCTTAGAGTCTGATCTGCCCGTGCTGGTCGATTTTTGGGCCGACTGGTGCCATCCCTGCCGGATGATCGCCCCGTTCGTGAAGGAGATCGCTGCAGAAAACGAAGGTGTCCTCAAGGTTGCCAAAGTTGATGTGGACGAGAACCCGGCCGTGCCCGGCCGCTATGCCATCGTCGGCATCCCGACCCTGATGCTCTTCAAGGGCGGCCAGGTGGTCGAGCGCATCGTCGGCGCGCAGCCGAAGGAGCGCATCCTGGCCCAGGTCATGCCCCACCTGGAGAAGGCCGCGGCCTAAGACAGTAAGCAGTATACAGTAAGCAGTATTCAGTGGGTCAGTAGGTCAGTTAGATGGGCCTGCTGACCCTTTGTGTTTCTAATACAGTCCACTGCTACGCTGGATACCGGATACCGACCATGGAAATCGCTCTCATGATCGAAGGCCAGGACGGCCTGACCTGGCCGCGCTGGCAGCGGCTGGCCGCCGCAGCGGAAGAGCTGGGCTTCGCCGGCCTCTACCGCTCCGACCACTACACCAACGCCAACCCGCCCGACAAGGAGTCGCTGGAGTTGTGGGTCTCGCTGACCTGGCTGGCCGGCCATACCCAACGCCTCGAATTCGGCCCGCTCGTCTCGCCCGTCTCCTTCCGCCACCCGACACTGACGGCGCGCATGGCCGCGGCCGTCGATGACCTGTCCGGCGGGCGGCTGACACTGGGTCTCGGCGCGGGCTGGCAGGCACGCGAACACACCAACTACGGCTGGGAGCTGCTCGACGTGGGGCCGCGCTTTGCCCGCTTCGAAGAGGGGCTGGAGGTTGTGACGCGGCTGCTGAACAGCGACACACCGGTCGCGTTCGACGGCGACTACTACCGCCTGCGCGATGCCATCCTGCTGCCGCGCCCGACACGCCCCGGCGGCCCGCCCATCCTCATCGGTGGCAACGGGCCGCGACGGACGCTGCCGCTGGTCGCGCGCTACGCCACGGAGTGGAACGGTGTCTTTCTGTCGCCGGCCGACTACGCCGACCGCAACCGCCAACTGGACGATCTGCTGCGGGCCGCCGGGCGCGCGCCGGAGTCGGTGCGCCGCTCGCTGATGGCCGGCTGCGTCTTCGGGCGCGACGCCGCCGAGGTAGCCGCGCGGGCCGCTCGTCGCGGCACAACGTCCGACGCGCTGCGCGCCGGGGGAAGAGTGGCCGTGGGGGATGGCGCGGCGATCGCCGACCAGTTGGCCGCCTGGGCCGCGGCCGGAGTGCAGCGCATCATGCTCCAGTGGCTCGACCTGGACGACCTCGACGGGTTGGCCGCCCTGGCCAGGGCTGTATTATAGGGCAAAGAGCTCACGCAAAAGCGCAAAGGGCGCCCAGAAGAAAGGCTTACTTCTTCTTGGCGCCCTTTGCTTTCTTGGCGTTCTTTGCGTGAGCTTCTTAATTCTTACTCTGTCGGGGGCTGCTTTTCGGTCGGGGGCTGCTGGGCCGGGGTAAACTGGTTGGCCAGCTTCTCCAACTCATCGCTCAGCCAGCGCAGGCCGCCGACGATGCCTTCCTGCGCCTTGCGGCCCACATCGCCCGTCTCAACGCGCTCCTTCACGACCGTGGCCTCTTCCTTCACGCGCGAAGCGGCCGGGCTGTCTTTGGCCTCGCGGAAGACGCGCTCGACCTCATCGGCAAAAGTCTTCATGCCGGCGCGCAACTCCGTCTCCATGCGGCGCGCCTCTTCACTGTTGAAGGCGCTCTGCAGCGTGTCGCCAAACTGGCGGCCGAGGCGCTTGAACTCATCCATCAGGTCGGTGTGAGCGTGGGCCGTCTTGGCCCCGCCCGTCGCGTCTTCTTCGACCGGAATGTCGATCTTCAGGCGCTCATCCTCTTTCAACTGGTCAACTATTGGGTCACTCATCGCTTGGCGCTCCTTGCCGTTGTACGATCTTCTAGTCCCTCTCCTGACGAGAGGGGGTTAGAGAGAGGGCCGTTCCATCCCCTCGCCCAATGGGAGAGGGTCAGGCAGAGGGCTCTAACGAATACTCACCACAGATCACAACTCTATACGCACCGCCGCTTGACCTGGTTGCGTGTCCCGCTACTGCAACTGCCGCAACGACAGATTATCCACGAACCAGCCGTTGTTGGCGATGGCGTAGCGGCCGCGGAAGCCCACGCCGACGGTCATCGTCTGCGCGCTGGTGACGGTGAAGGTGTGCTTGAGCGTGTTCCTGGTCAGGTAGTTGTTGGCGATCCAGCCCGTGCCGCCCGACCCGGCGATGAGCGACGCCTCGCCCGCGTTGGGGTCGCTGGGGGCCACCTTCTGGTCGTTCTCGTACTTCTCGAACACGTCCGAGTAGAAGTTGGCCTCCAGCACATAAGTGCCCGGGGCCAGATCCACATCGGTCACCAGACGCATGCTCAGCGCCCCCTGTTCGCGGAAGACCTTCAGCGTCGTCGAGCCGTCGAAAATGTAGAGGCTGTGCTCCTCCGGCGGCAGAAAGGCGGCCGGAAAAACCCGCGTATCCGGCCGGACGTAGACGTCCCAGGCGTTGCTGCCAAAGCCGGTCGCCCCCTCCTGGAACTCAATGCGCCAGCCGTTGGGCGCGTGCAGTTCGGCGATGCCGTTCTGGTTGGTGAACCCTTCTTCAAATGAGCCGTTGGGCAGCAGGTTTTCGCCCAGCGTCGGGTTGGGAGAGAGGGCTGTCTCTTATACACATCTGACGCTGCCGACGAGCGATCTAGTGTAGATCTCGGTGGTCGCCGTATCATTAAAAAAAAAAACAAAAATAACAAAAAAACAATATCAAAAAAAAAAATAAATAAACACCTAGATGACTCTACAACATATAAGTAGACAAGCTCTAAAGTCACTTGGATTCAAGAAGAGCGCACTAGTATAGCAGACAACTAAAAATCGATGATAAGAACAGAACTATATAACATAGTCAATACA
>CALLZA010000662.1 GCA_937858165.1 uncultured Ardenticatenia bacterium | reverse complement strand
CCTTTGCATTCGTTCTTATGGAGTTATTCGTCTTTGCGTTTATGGTACGTTGTATCGTGTGTGAGTGTTGCTGTCTTGCTGTGTGTTCTTCTCGCAGTTGTTGTGTGATTAGGCTGTGCGTACTCCCTCGTGTGCATTTGTTTTTTTTTTTAATGATACGGCGACCACCGAGATCTACACTAGATCGCTCGTCGGCAGCGTCAGATGTGTATAAGAGACAGCTGATGGACTGCGGCGTGCCCATCAAACGGCCGGTAGCCGGTGTGGCGATGGGCCTGGTGACTGACGGCACGAAACACGCCATCCTCTCCGACATCCAGGGGCTGGAAGATCATCTGGGCGACATGGACTTCAAAGTCGCCGGCACCAGCGACGGCATCACCGCCCTGCAGATGGACATTAAGATCAGTGGCCTCGACATGAACATTATGTCGCAAGCACTGGAGCAGGCCCGCGTCGGCCGGATGGAAATCCTCGACAGCATGCTGGCCACCATCGCCGCGCCCCGTACGGAACTGAGCAAGTTCGCGCCGCGCATGCTGACGATCAAGGTCGATCCGGAGAAGATCGGCGCCATCATCGGCAAGGGCGGGGCCACCATCCGCGGTCTGGAAGAGGAGTTCGAGGTCTCGGTCGATATCCAGGACGACGGCACGGTCTTCGTGGCCGGCGTCGATGGCCTGAAGGCCGAGGCGGCGCTGGAGCGCATCCACGCCCTGTCCCACGACCCGGAGCCGGGCGAGATCTTCACCGGCAAGGTCGTGCGCATCACCGACTTCGGCGTCTTCGTTGAGTTGACCCCCGGCCAGGACGGCATGGTCCACATCTCGCAACTGGCGACCGAGCACCTGCAAAAGGTCGAAGACGCCGTGCGGATGGGTGACGAGGTCATGGTCATGGTTACTGACGTCAGCAGCGAAGGCAAGATTCGCCTGTCGCGGCGGGCAGTGCTGGAAGGCTGGAGCCTCGATGAGGCCCGCGCTCAGGACTCGGCCCGCAAGCCCAGCGGCGGCCCGCGCGGCGGCAACGGCGGCGACCGTCGTGGCGGCGGTGATCGGCGTGGTGGCGGCGGCGGCGACCGCAACCGCGGGCCGCGTCGCTAAGGAAAGAAGTAGGTCAGTGGGTTAGTAGATGAGTAGGTCAGTCTAACTGACCCGCTGATCTACTGACCCACTGACTACTGACAGGGGACAACTGCCCATGAAACGACTCATCTGGCTGCTCCTCCCGCTGCTGCTGTTCCTGGCAGCCTGCGCTTCGGGCGGCGACACGCTGACGCCGGCCGACGTAGCCGAACCGGGCGCAGAAGCCGCGCCAACCGCGGCCGAGGCCACGGCGGCAGCGACCACTGATAGCGAGACCGCCACCAATCCGGCCGATACACCCGCGACCACCGACAACCCCACCCTGGCCCGCGAACGCGACTGGAAGATGGGCGACCTGACAGAGCCGGCGGTGACCATCATCGAGTATGGCGACTTCCAGTGACCGGGCTGCGCAGGGTTTGCCCCCCTGCTAAAGCGTCTGGCAGACGCTTACCCGAATGATGTCCAGATAATCTACCGTCACTTTCCGCTGACGAGCATCCACGCTAACGCCCAGAAGGCGGCCGAAGCAGCCGAAGCCGCCGGCGCGCAGGAGCAGTTCTGGCAGTACCACGACGCCCTGTTCGAGCGCCAGGCGGAGTGGAGTAACATGAGCACCGACGAGGCACGCCAGTTCTTTATCGATCTGGCTGTGGAGTTGGGGCTGGATGGCGAAGCGTTCGCCGCCGCGCTCGACAACGGCGACTACGCCGCGTACGTCAGCGATTCAGAGCAAGACGCCGTCGCCCTGGGATTGCCCGGCACACCGGCGGCCATTGTCAACGGGCAGATCTTTCCCGGCGAAAGCCTGCCCCGAGACTTCGAAGCCTGGGAGGCTTTTGTGAACGACGAAATCAAGATTCAGCAATTGAAGGCCCGGCAATTCCAGTCCGCGCCGGCCATGAGCATCAACAGCGACGCTCGCTATCTGGCCCACGTAGAGATGGCCAACGGCGGCACGTTCACCATCGAACTGCTGCCCAAGTCGGCCCCGCAGACGGTCAATAGCTTCGTCTTTCTGGCGCGCGAGGGCTGGTTCGACGGCGTTACCTTCCACCGCGTGCTGCCCGGCTTTGTGGCCCAGACGGGCGATCCCAGCGGCACCGGCCGCGGCGGCCCCGGCTACATGATCCCCAACGAGATCGACCGCACCTTATCTCACAACGCCAACGGCATCGTGGCCATGGCTAACGCCGGGCCGAACACCAACGGCAGCCAGTGGTACATCACCTATGGCGACGTTAGCCAGCTCGACGGCTCGTATACCATCTTCGGCCGCGTCATCGAAGGTATGGATGTCGTCGAGGCCATCACCCCCCGCGACCCGTCGCGCAACCCCAACGCGCCCGCCGGCGACGCCATGGCGCGCATCACGATCGAAGAGATCGCGCCGTAGGGCGAACAAGAAGTAATCGGTGAGTCAGCAGGTCAGTTATCGATATCGACAACTGACCTGCTGACTCACTAACCAGAAGATGGCGTCGAAGTTCCAGCCACCGCCGGAGCCGCTCGTCGAACGCAACCCGTTCCGACAGATAGGGCCGAATTCTGCCTGCCCGCGCCTGCCCCTCTTCGCTGACATTCGCCCACGCCTGCCCGCTCCCGTTCTGCCCGAAGACCCCGCCTGGGAGCGCCTCTACTGGTCGGCCTGGGAGAGCCTGTGGTCGTGCCTCAACCTGCCGACGCCGGGCTCGCGACTCATCGGCCCATTCGTGCAGCCGGCGCCGGAGACAGGGATCGAGATGGGGCTTGCCGCCTTCGCCGCGCAACTGTCCGGTTACGTCCCCGAGTCCATGGCGCTCATTGACCTCCTCGACAACTTCTACGCCCGCCAGCACGACAACGGCTTCATCTGCCGCGCCCTCGACCCGGCGGACGGCGACGACTGCCACCTGCCCTACGAACCGAACAGCACCGGCCCGGCGCTGCTGGCCTGGGCCGAATGGCGGCGCTTCCGTCTGAGTGGCGACGCGTCGCGCATCGCGACCGTCTTCCCCGCGCTGCTGGCCTATCATCGCTGGTGCCGCGCCAATCGCACCTGGCCCAACGGCCTCTATTGGGCCACCGGCCACAGTAGTGGGCTGACCAATCAGCCGCGCGTACCCGGCGGCCGCCACCATCACGCCCACTGGTCTTGGGTCGACGCCACGGCCCAGGCGGCGCTCGACGCCGGGCTGCTGGAACGCATGGCCCTCTTGCTGGGCGAGAAGGAGTTGGCCGATGAGGCCGCCGCCGAGCGGGCGACGCTCGAGCAAGCGTTCAACGCCACCTTCTGGAACGAGGAACAGAGCTTCTATCAGGACGCCGGGCCGGGCGGCCGCTTCAGCCCGGTCAAGAGCATCGCCGCCTATTGGGCCTTGCTGACCGAACCGCTGGTGTCCAAGGCAAATCTGACGCCCTTCATCCAGCACCTGCGCGATACGTGGTCGTTCCGCACGCCGACCGTTTTGCCCAGCCTGGCCGCCGACGATGAGGCCTATAACGCCCGCACGGGCAACGGCTGGCGCGGCGGCGTCTGGCCGACATTGACCTATATGGTGCTGCGTGGGTTGGGCCTGAACGAGCAGCACGGGCTGGCCCACAAGTTGGCGGTGACCCACGTCGATACCGTCAGTCAGGTGTTCGATGCCACGGGCCGTCTGTGGAGCCACTACGCCCCGGAAGACGTGAGTCCGGGTGAACCAGCCGAACCTGACAGCGCCGGCCAGACGGCTGCGGCAGTCATCGCCATGCTGCTGGAAAACGTCATCGGCGTCTGGGTCGATTGGCCGCTGCGGCAGGTCACGTGGCGACGCCATCTGGAGCGCGCTCAGGGGTACGGGGTGCACGGTCTGCCGTTGGGCAACGAGGGGACACTCGATCTGACGTGTGTTGGCCAAACGGTGCGCATCCGCAGCGACGCGCCGCTCAACCTCGTGCTCCACAACGGTACCGAAGTGATCCAATCGGCCGTGCCCGCCGGCGCGTTCGAGATCGCGTTGGACTGAATGTTCGCCTTCACGGCCGCTACCATCAACCTCCACCACCGAGCCGATCGCTGGCTGGCCCGCCGCCACCTGTTGGTGGGCCAACTGATGGACGCCCAACCTGATATCGTCGCCCTGCAAGAGATCAGCCTGGCGGTGGGTCAGGCCGGCTGGCTGGCGCGGCAGGTCAACATCCGGCTGACGGGCGATTCGCGCCGCCCCTACCGCATCGTGCAGGCACGCCGCACGTCGGCCCGCCACAGCCTGGAAGCAGTCGGGGTCATGACGCGCCTGCCCATCATCTACCACGACGCCCTGCCCCTGGGCTTCGATGGCCGCGTTGCGCTGCGCGTCAATGTCGAGTTGCCGGCGGGGGCCGCCGGCTCGCGCCGCCAATCACTTGACTTCGTTACCGTTCACCTGCATCATGTGGCCGCCGACCGGGAAGGTCGGCTGGAGCAAGCAATGGCGCTGGTCGGCTGGCTCAATCACAAGCGGCGGGTGCCGTTGCAGGTGATTGCCGGCGACTTCAATGAGACGCCCGATGGTCCGGCGAGTGTGTTCATGCGCCAGTCCTATCGCTCGGCCTACGCTGAGGTGAAGGGGCGCGACCCCCTGGCAACCTTCCCCACCAGCCTGGCCAAAGCGCCGCCCCAGTGGGCCGGCTGCCTGGACTACGTTTTCGTCTCGCCGGCGGTGTATAGAGTCACAGGGGCGTCGATCTTCCTGGATAAGCCCGCCCCCGATGATGATACGCTCTATCCGTCCGATCACATCGGTTTGTTGATCGGGCTTGAGGTTTGAACTGCACGTGGCCAAGCAAAACGAACTCATCTCCATCGTCGCCCCGGTCTATAACGAGGAAAGCGTGCTCGACGCACTCTATCAGCGCGTGCGAGCAGTGCTGGATGGCGCGGGCGAGACGTGGGAGATGGTTCTGGTTAACGACGGCAGCCGCGACGGCTCGGCCGAGGTCATTGCCCGCCTCCACGCCGCCGACCCGCGGGTCAAGGGCCTCAGCTTCTCGCGCAACTTCGGCTTCCAGATCGCCGCCACCGCCGGGCTGGACTACGCCCGCGGCGAGGCCGTCATCCTGACCGATGCCGACCTGCAAGACCCGCCGGAAGTCTACCCGGCCATGTTGGCCCAGTGGCGCGCCGGCTATGACGTCGTCTACGGCATTCGCGCCAGCCGCGAGGGGGAGACGTGGTTCAAGCTGACGACGGCCAAGATGTTCTACCGTCTCATCCACCGCATCACCAGCATCAACATACCCCTCGATACGGGCGACTTCCGGCTAATGGATCGACGGGTCATCAATTCGCTGCGTGGCATGAACGAGCGCAACCGCTTTCTGCGCGGCATGGTGCCGTGGGTTGGCTTCCGCCAGATCGGCGTCGAGTACCACCGCGAGGCGCGTTACGCCGGCGAAGCCAAATTCACCAGTGTCAAGAAGATGTTGCCCTTTGCCCTGGATGCCATCACCAGCTTCTCCTACTTCCCGCTGCAACTGGCGACTATCATCGGCTTTGTCATGGCCGCCATTAGCGCCATCGCCATCCTGGCTGTCGTGCTGGTGCGCCTGTTAGGGCCGCACGAACCGCTGCTGGGGCAGGCGACGACGCTGGTAGCGGTGCTATTTCTGGGCAGCGTGCAACTCATCTCACTGGGCATCATTGGCGAATACCTGGGGCGCATCTACGACGAGGTGAAGGGGCGGCCGCTCTATCTCATCCAGCAGAGCTGGGGTATCGATGACACGCCACTCGGCCGCTTCGCCCCGCCGATGGGTGCCAGTAGCACGGTCGAGTAGAAACGCTCAGCTTAGACGAATCTCAGCCACCCACTTGACCTGCCGCAATGCCTCGGCCGTTTCGCTGGGCACGATGAGACGCACCAGCCCCTCGGCGCGGGACAGCGGCCGACCGTCGACGGCGTAGGCCAGCAGGATCGGCCGCGCCGGCTCGCCCAACCACTCCGGGGCCAGGACCCGCGTCTCGAAGCCGTCGCCGCTGCTAACCAGCGCTGCGGCCCACACGCCGGGCGCGTAGGCCGCAATGACCGCACACAGCGGCGCGCCGGTGAAGTCAAACGGCCCACTCGCCGCGTGACCGGTGCTGGCGATGGTAGCGCCGCGCAATGTGTGGGCCGGTAGGGCGCGCAACGCCGCCACCGTCACCACGGCGCGACCATGGGGAGTGATGACGGCGAAAGTCGCGTCATCGCCGGGCGGCGTGGGGTTACCGTCATGGGTGTGTGGCTGCTGCCAGTCGTCGTTGGCGGTCATCGTTCTCCTCGCCAAGATTCTTACGCAAGACAGCAAACGCGCCAAGCTTAAGTCAGCAAGAGCTCGCGCCAAGGGCGCCAAAGGCGTTCTTCGCGCCCTTGACGTCCTTGGCACAAGCTCTTCTTTACAATGACCCTACCGCGCAATCTGTCAAATCTGGGGGAACCCGCTATACTTCCCTCTATGGAGCAAAGCCGAATCCGCAATTTCTGCATTATCGCCCACATCGACCACGGTAAATCGACCCTGGCCGACCGGCTGCTGCAAGCGACGGGAACCATCTCCGATCGCGAGATGCAGGAGCAAGTGCTCGACAGCATGGACATCGAGCGCGAAAAGGGCGTCACCATCAAGGCCTCGGCCGTGCGCATGAACTACACGGCGCTGGACGGCGAGACCTACGAGATGAACCTGATCGACACCCCCGGTCACGTCGACTTCGCCTACGAAGTCAGCCGGGCGTTGCAGGGCTGTGAGGGGGCCATCCTCGTCGTCGACGCCACGCAGGGCATTGAGGCGCAGACGCTGGCTAACCTCTACATGGCCGTTGAGGCCGACCTTGAGTTGCTGCCGGTGGTCAACAAGATCGACCTGCCGGCTGCCTCGCCGGAAGACGTGGCCGAAGAGATCGAGAGCGTCACCGGCTTCCCGGCCGAGGACGTCATTGCCATCAGCGCCAAGATGGGCACCAACATCGCCGCCGTGCTAGAGGCGGTCGTCCAGAAGATTCCACCGCCGTCGGGCGACCGCAACGCCCCCTTCCGCGCCCTGGTGTTCGACTCGCACTACGACTCCTACAAGGGCGTCATCGCCTACGTGCGCGTCTTCGAGGGCGCGCTGAGCCACCGCCAGCCGGTCAAGATGATGTCCAACGACGTAGTCGTCGAGCCGATCGAGATCGGCATCTTCAGCCCCGGCATGGTTCCGGTCGAGGAGTTGACCGCCGGCGAAGTTGGCTACATCGCCACCGGCCTGAAGACAGTGCGCGAATGCCGCGTCGGCGACACCATCACCCTGCGCGACCGGCCGGCGGCCGAGCCGCTGCACGGCTACAAGCAGGTCAAGCCGATGGTCTACGCTGGGCTATACCCCAGCGAAGGCGAGGACTACCCCTTGCTCAAGGAGGCGTTGGAGCGGCTGCAACTCAACGACGCCTCGCTGGTCTTCGAGCCGGAGACATCGACCGCGCTCAACTTCGGCTTTCGCTGCGGCTTCCTGGGGCTGTTCCACATGGAGATCATCCAGGAGCGGCTGGAGCGGGAGTACGACCTCGACCTGGTCGCCACCGCGCCAAGCGTCGAATACGAGCTGGTCATGCTCGACGGCGAGGTGCGCTTCATCGAAAGCCCGGCCGACCTGCCCGACGAATCGACCATCGCCGAAATCCGCGAGCCGTGGATGCACGTGCAGATCTTTGCCCCGGAAGAGTTCTACGGCGTGGTGATGGACCTGTCCCGCAAACGGCGCGGCGAGTTCATCAAGCAGGAGCACCCCGCGCCGGGACGCGTCGTGCTGCACTACTACCTGCCGCTGGCCGAGATGATCGTCGACTTCTACGACAAGCTCAAGAGCGGCACGCGCGGCTACGCCTCGATGGACTACGAATTCCACAGCTACCGCGCCTCCGATCTGGTGAAGCTGGAAGTGCTGGTCGGCAAGCAGGCCGTGGATGCGCTGGCGATGATCGTTCACTCCGACGCGGCCTACCACCGCGGCCAGCGCCTCGTAACCGAGCTTAAGGAACTGATCCCCCGCCAGATGTTCGAAGTGCCGATCCAGGCCGCCACCAGCAAACGCGTCATCAGTCGCGCCAACGTTAAGGCGCTACGCAAGGATGTGTTGGCAAAATGCTATGGCGGTGACATTACGCGCAAGAAGAAACTGCTGGAAAAGCAGAAGAAAGGCAAGAAGCGTATGAAGATGATCGGCAACGTCGAAGTGCCTCAGGAGGCATTTCTGGCGGTGCTGAAGCTAGGCGAGGATTAGGGAGAGTAGGGGCCAGGGAAGCGCCCTCTTTCATGGCCCCTGCTCCCTAATCCCTAGCCCCTAACAAGAGGTTCCACAATGCAATCCGCTCCTCACCCCTGCCCCAGTTGCGGGCAGTTAGGCATGTCCATTTTCTACGAAGTCGAAAACGTTCCGGTCAATAGCGTTCTGCTGGTGAGCAGCCGGCAAGAGGCGATCGACTTCCAGCGCGGCGATATTCGCCTGGCCGTCTGCCCGGCGTGCGGCTTCATCGCCAACATCGCCTTCGACGAGACCCTGACGCAGTACTCGGCTCGCTATGAGGCCACGCAAGGGTACTCGCCGACGTTCAACAAGTTCCATCGCGCCCTGGCCCAGGAGTTGATCGACCGCTACGACCTGCGCGGCAAGGACGTGATCGAGATCGGCTGCGACAAGGGCGACTTCATCACCATGCTGGCCGAAATGGGCGACAACCGCGGCGTGGGTTTCGACCCAGCCTACGTGCCCGGCCGTCATCCTAGCCCGGCCGCCGACCGGCTGACCTTCATCGCCGACTTCTACGGCGAGAAGTACACCGACTACCACGCCGACTTCATCTGCTGCAAGATGACGCTGGAGCACATCCCCAACGTGGGCGAATTCATCGCCACCATCCGCCGCTCCATCGGCGACCGCCCGGACACGACCATCTTCTTCCAGATCCCCAACGCCCGTTACGTGCTCTGCGACGTGGCCTTCTGGGACATCTACTACGAACACTGCTCCTACTTCACCAAAGGCTCGCTGGCGCGGCTCTTCCGGCAGGCCGGCTTTGAGGTGCGCGATCTGTGGACGGCGTATGATGACCAATACCTGATGATCGAGGCCCGACCGGCCTCTGCCCCCTCGCCCTCCGGGAGAGAGTCCACGGCTGAGGATCACGCCGCGCCTGGCGAGGAAAGCGCGGCCGAAACGGTCGACATGGTACGCTACTTTGTCGAACACTACGGGGCGAAACGCAACCAGTGGCGGGCGGCCCCGGGCGACCGGCAGGGCGGCGGCGATAGCGCCCGCCCTCGGGGGGGGGGGGTCCACGGCGGGCTCTTTTTACCCCACCCCCACCCACCCGCACGCCCACAACCTCTCTTGTGCGCCCTTGTCTTCGCAAAAATACACTCTACCTATCTTGTTATAT
>CALLZA010000661.1 GCA_937858165.1 uncultured Ardenticatenia bacterium | reverse complement strand
CGCCAACCATCCTTGCGGCCTGCTGCAAGGCAGCACATGCGGGCGGCAAAGCGGCCTCGGCCACCGCGGTCCAGCTTGTGCCGGCACCGATCCGCAGGCCCTGTGGGCCAAGGACAAGCCCGCCGATCCCCGGCAGCGCCATCAGGTCGACCACCGGCCCCGCCAGCCGCGGCCCGGCCGCCGGATAAAGGTCGGTCCCGCCCGCCAGCACCCGCGCGCCGGACCCGAGCGCGGCCAGCGCCGCCGCAGCGACGACGGCGAGCTTGAGCTCCGGCGGCATCGCCATCCAGCCCGATGATTTCGACCGATGCCAGGGTGTCTACCGCACGGGTAAGCCCGACGCGACCACCGGTCATCGTGACCGTGTCGGTATCGACGCCCAACGCGTTCACCTTGATGGTGGTGGTCGGCACGGCGACCCCGGCCACATCGCCAACGAACACCGGAAAACCATGGCGGCACGACTCCACCTGGGAGGCTCCCCCGATTCTTCGTTATGAAGCCCCTGGCAGTGGCATCCCACGATGCGAACCATCCAGTCCGGGCGGGGGGATGGCAGCCCGGGGTGCGCGGCCCGGGTTTTGGTGCGCGTCCCGGGGCTCTTGGGCCCCCGTTTCTACGCCCGGCCCGCCGTCCCCGCCTATCGCTACGCCTGCCGCAACTGCACCTGGCGCGGGCTGCGCATTGGCCGCCGCGAACAGTCACTCGAACGCGAGGCGGAGCTGGAAGCAGCTTTGCTGCGCTTCGATCCTGATGCCCGCGTCGCGCCGGTCGACAGCGCGGCCGAGCCGGGCGAATATCGCCCGCGTCGCGCGGCCTCCGTCTTTCGTGACACGGGCGACGTCGACTGGGTCGAGACGGCCATGCCCGCGCTGGGCAATGAGGCCGGCGACGCGGACGACAACGGAACGGACGACGAAGCGGCCAACAACCACGCCGGCGATGAGCCGCTCGACGATATGGAATGGCTCTGGGTGCGTCCATCCGGCACCGATCAACTGTAGACCAATCGCAGATTGTGAAATGGCACGCAGTTGACGTAGATTTGGCTGCTGCTCACTGATTCAGAAACGCTTATCAGCTCAATCAGCGTATCTGCGTGCTACGCCTTCTGTTCGAACGCGTTTGACAAGCGGCGCGCCATCCCCTATAATTCCTATTCGCGACGCGGGTCACCAACCACGCCCGTAGCGCGGAGTGAACAAGCAACCGAAGTGACGGAAGCCGGCATCTCTGTACGGATGCCGGTTCTTTTTGGAGGTCAAACGTGTACGCAATTGTGGAAAGTGGTGGCCGGCAATACCGCGCCGAAGAGGGCCATACCTTCTCTGTCGAGAAGCTGCCCTATGAAGTCGGTGACCAGGTGGAGTTGACGAATGTCCTGCTGCTCGCCAATGGCGAAGCGGTACAGGTGGGGCAGCCGACGATTTCCGGGGCCACCGTGAAGGCGACCGTCGTGGAGCAGTACCGCGGCAAGAAGATTCTCGTCTGGAAGTACCGGGCGAAGTTGCGTTATCGCCGGCGGCGCGGTCATCGGCAAGATTACACCCGCCTGCGCATCGATCAGATCGTCGCGGGCTAGTCCGGCCGGATGGAGGCCAGGAGAGTACTAAAATGGCACACAAGAAAGGTAGCGGGTCTTCCCGCAACGGCCGCGACAGCAACGCCCAGCGCCTGGGCATCAAGCGCTATGGCGGCGAATTCGTCGGCCCCGGCATGATCATCGTTCGCCAGAAGGGTACCCAGTTCCACCCCGGCAACAATGTCGGCGTGGGCAGCGACTACACCATCTACGCCCTGATCGATGGGCAGGTGACGTTCGAGACCCGTCTGGGCCGCAAGCTCATCAGCGTCTATCCTCTGGCCACGGCCGAGAGCATCGGGGAGTAAGGCATCGTGAAGGAAAACACCCATCCCAAGTGGTATCCCGACGCCAAGGTCATTGTCGAAGGCGAGGTCGTCATGACCGTCGGTTCGACCCGGCCGCAGATCGTCGTCGAAGTCTGGTCGGGCACGCACCCGTTCTATACCGGCACGCAGCGCCTGATGGACACCGAGGGCCAGGTTGACCGCTTCATGCGTCGCCTACAACGTCGCCAGGACATCCAGACGACAACCGAGACGACCAAGCAGCGCAGCATGCCCGAGAATTACGACATCGACATGATGGACCTGGGCACGCGGGCCACCAACGCTCTGCGCGACGCCGGTCTGACAACTTATGGCGACCTGCTGGCCCTGTTGAAGCAAGGTGACGACGCCGTGCTGGCCTTGCAGGGCATCGGCCAAACGGCGCTGATCAAGATTAAGCGCGCCCTGCGCGACGAAGAACTGATCAGCTAAACGGCGGGCCGGCGCTTTTGTCTTAAACCGGTTTCAGGGCGATAATGGGCAGATACGTCTAGCGGCGTATCTGCCCTTTTCGCTTTCAGGAGGCATATGAGCAAGCATTCGCGCGGCAGCATCGAGTTGATCTGCGGCAGTATGTTCAGCGGCAAGACGGAGGAGATGATCCGCCGCCTGCGTCGTGCCGTCATCGCCCGCCAGCAGGTGCAGGCGTTCAAGCCGACCATCGACCAGCGCTATCACGTCGAGAAGGTGACGTCCCACAACGGGCTGGACTTCGAGGCTCAACCTGTCTTGCGTGCCGCCGACATCCTCGACGCGCTCGACCCACAGACGACCGTCGTGGCCATTGACGAAGCGCAGTTCTTCGACAACGGCATCATCGCCGTCTGTGATCATCTGGCCGACGTCGGCATCCGCGTCATCTGCGCCGGGCTGGACTTGGACTTTCGCGGCCTGCCCTTTGGCCCCATGCCGGCGCTGCTGGCCCGGGCCGAGCACGTGGACAAGCTGCACGCTATCTGTGTCGTTTGTGGCGAGGAAGCCAGCCGCACGCAGCGCCTGATTGAGGGGCGACCAGCAGCGTTCGACGACCCGGTGGTGCTCGTCGGTGCGGCCGAAGTCTACGAGGCGCGTTGCCGCCAATGCCACCAGGTACTGACCACTCTTCAGCCCAGCGAACTTTCAATGGAGCGATAGTCATGCGCAATCTTCACGATGACATTGCCAGCATCCTGATCGATGAGCCAACGTTGCGCGACCGCGTCCGCGCCCTGGCGGCCCAAATCGAAGCCGACTATGCCGACGTAGACGATCTGCTGCTGATCTGCGTCCTGAAAGGGGCCTACGTCTTCCTGGGCGATCTGAGCCGCGCCCTGAGCCGGCCCCACAGCCTCGACTTCATGGGCATCTCCAGCTATGGCCGCGGCACCAGCAGCAGCGGCGCGGTGCAGATCATCATGGATCTGAAAGCGCCGCTCGACGGCCGCCACGTGCTCATTGTCGAGGACATTATCGACAGCGGACGCACCCTGGCTTACATGCGCCGCAATCTGCTCTCGCGCGCGCCGGCGTCGCTGCGCATCTGTACCCTGCTCAACAAGCCCGCCCGGCGCGAAGTGCCGGTCGATGTAGACTACATCGGCTTCGACATCCCGGATGAGTTTGTCGTCGGCTATGGGCTGGACTTTGATGAGCTCTATCGCAATCTGCCGTTCATCGCCGTGCTGAAGCCGGAGATGTTCGCTCATCTGTTCAATTAATCGTGGCGCGATTCTCCAGAATCGCGCTACAACGCCCATGCTCGCCCTCGACCCGTTCCTCGACCGTATCCGGCCGCTACTGGCCGACCACCTCCACCCGGTCTACCTCGTCGGCGGGGCGGTGCGCGACGCGCTGCTGGGGCGAGCCAACCACGACATCGACCTGATCGTGGCCACAGGGGCCATTGCGCTGACGTTCGATCTGGCCCACCGGCTGGGCTTGGCCGCCTACCGGCTGGACGACGAGCGCGACGTCGGCCGCATTCTCGTCCCCGACAACGAGACCGCCCTTAGCGTGACAACGCTCGACATCGCTCGCTTCCGCGGCGACTCGCTGGCCGACGACCTGCGCGCCCGCGACTTCACCATCAACGCCCTGGCGCTGCCGGTGGCGGCGCGGACGGCCGACGCGGTGATCGACCACCACGGCGGGCTGGTCGATCTGGCGGCGGGACGCATTCGGGCCATCCACGACCACTCCATCGCCGATGACCCGGTGCGCGCCCTGCGCGCGGCCCGCTTTGTCGTCCAACTGGGCTACGCGCCGACGGAGAAAACCGTGGCGGCCATTCGCGCTGCCGGGCCACTGCTATCCGGTCGCACCTCGCCCGAACGCATCCGCGACGAGATAACCCGGCTGTTGGGCACAGACGCGCCCGAGCAAGGCGTGGCCCTGCTCCAGACATGGGGCTTGTTGGCTTACGCTCTGCCGGACGTGGCGGCGATGGACGGCGTGGCCCAGTCTGCGCCGCACCACGAAGGCGTGCTGCTCCACACCCTCAGCGTTCTGCGCTCTCTGGTGCTGGTCGAGCGTATCGTCGACGGCGCACCGGTCGAAGCGGCGTGGGCGGCGGAGGTTGGTGAACTGCTAGCGCCCTTCCGACCGGCCCTGATAACCCACCTGGATGCCACGCTCGACGGCGGCTTCGTTGGTCGGCGGCTATTGCGCTGGAGCGCCCTACTCCACGATGTGGGCAAGCCGGCCACGCAAACTATCGATCAGGCGGGTCGCATCCGCTTCCTGGGCCACGACGACGCCGGCGCAGCGCTGGCCACGAAGCTGCTGAACCGGCTGCGGTTCAGCAGCGAGGCGGTGCGCCGCGTGCGCGACACGGTAGCCGGGCACATGCGGCCGCTATATCTGGCCAACGAAACACATCCCCCGTCGCGCCGCACCGTCTACCGTTACTATCGTGCCCTGCACGCCGCCGGGATCGACGTGGCCCTGCTGTCGCTGGCCGACCACCTGGCGACCTATAATGGCCCCGGCCCCGGTGAGAGTTGGGCGGCGCTGCTGGCCGTGGTAGGCACGCTGCTCGACACCTACTTTACCGGCTATACGGAGACGGTCGCGCCGCCGCGGCTGTTGAACGGACTGGAAGTGATGGAGCTGCTTGGCATGGAGCCGGGGCGCGAGCTGGGGCGGCTGTTGGCCGAACTGGAGGAGGCGCAGGCCGCGGGCGAGGTGGCGACGCGCGAGGCGGCAGTCGACTTTCTGCGCCAGACCGCCGCCCCGAAATAGAGACGACCGGCCCCAGGCCGGTCGTCCATCGGTCGTGCTGCTGGTGGGGCTTACTGCATCGCCCCGCCCGGGCGGCGCAGGTGCTCCATAAAGTCGTTGCGCAGATCGCGGTCGTGCTTAAACGCGCCACGCATGGCCGTCGTCACCATGCGCGGATGCTCCTTCTCCACCCCGCGCATGATGCCGCACATGTGCGACCCCTCAACGACCACGGCCACACCGCGCGGCTGGAGCACCTCTTCCAGCATAGCGGCGATCTCGCTGGTCATGCGCTCCTGCACCTGCAGGCGGCGGGCGAACATGTCGACGATGCGCGGAATCTTCGACAGGCCGATGACCTTTTCGCCCGGCAGGTAAGCGACGTGGGCGCGGCCGAAGAACGGCAGCATGTGGTGTTCACACATGCTGTGGAACTCGATCTCCTTGACCACGACCATCTCATCGTACTCGACATCGAACAAGGCCCCGTTGACCAGCGCCACCGGGTCGGTGTCATAGCCACTGAGTACTTCGCCCCACATCTTGGCCACCCGATGCGGCGTGCGCTGCAAGCCGTCGCGCTCCGGGTCTTCGCCCACGTTGAGCAGGATGTCGCGCACGGCGCTCTCGATCGCCATTTTGCGCTCCGCCGCGGTGGTCAGAACGGGCAAGAAAGGGTAACCCTTATGACCGTTTTGGGTCTCGACCGCGGTCTCATCACGCAACAGGACAGCCGTGTCAAAGGTGTTATGCCAGCCGTTACCGTTCAGTTGGCCGTTTAGTTGGTTTGCGTCGTACATGGTGTTCTCCTTTTATGGCCTCGTTGCTTGCCAGTCACTGCTTCGGCTGCCCGTACAAGGCTTGTTCACTTAATTACGGGAATAATATACTATTGTACATATTTTGTCAAGTATTTTCTTGGACAAAATGGCGGGTGTAGACGCGAACTCATTAAACAGAAACAGGCGACCTCTCGGTCGCCTGTTCAATGAACACACCAAACGCCGCGGACAGTGCCGCAACCGGTGTCAGATGGGGCGACGCCCCTGGTAGCCGATGTGCAGTTCATGGTAGTACTGCACGGTCGGCTCACCATAGCGCCAGCACAGAAAGACGTCGCGGCCATCGCGTTCGCACAGGAAGTCGAGCAGCCCCGCCTCCAGACTCTTCAAGACAATGCCGTAACTCTGGATACGTTCAATGAGTTCTTCGATCTCGGCAAACTCGCCGGTCAGGCGGGAGGGCAGCGAGCCACCGATGTCGCTGCTCAGGTCGGCCAGCAGCGCACCCATCTCACGGCTGTGATGGCTGGCGCGCGCCCGCAGGGTCAGCACGCGGCCGACCAGCGGCTCCAGCTCCGGCAGTAACTCGTTGGCCTCTTGCACAGTGAAGTAACGCAGACTCATGGGGCGAACTCCCAAAGAAAAAGGGTGTCAGCCATCACGGCGACACCCTTTGCAATCGATAAAACGGGGTGGGCGCTTAGTAGCGGAGCTTAGTGGCCGCAACCACAACCACCGCCAGCCGCACCCTCATAGGCGCCGCCATTCTTGGCCTTAAACGACGTGCCGCAGCCGCAGGAAGTCACGGCGTTGGGGTTCTCGATCTTGAAGCCGCCGCCCATGATGCTGTCGACATAGTCGATGGACGCGCCTTCCAGGTACATCATGCTCGTCGGGTCAATGAAAATCTTCACACCCTCGCGCTCGATGACGTGGTCGTAATCACGCGCCTCGGCTTCCAGGGCCATGCCATACTGCATGCCGGAACAGCCGCCGCCGGCCACAAACACGCGCAGACCATAATCGGGCACGTTCTTCTGCACCAACAGGTTGCGGACGGTCGCCGCGGCGGCCTCGGTCAGAAAAACGGTTTCCGTTTGTACGCTGTCTAGCTGCTGAACATCCATAGTTGCCTCAGTTATTGTCTACCTGTCGGCAGCAGTGTGCCGATGAGATTGAGAGGATTTTAGCAGTCATATCGAAGAATGTCAATTTCTATGAATGATTTCTTCTAAATGATACTCTCGTGCCACTTGTGTAGGGTAAACCGCCCCTACCGACCCGGTTCAACGGGTGCGCGAACAAGTTGTCAGGTAACGAGAGGGAGGGGGTGGTAAGCAGCCAACTCCGGCCAACGGTGGGAGAGGTAAGCAGCGCGGGCTTTGGCGACCAAACGGGCGCTCTTGACGTTCCAGATGGCCCCGGCGACTTTCATGCGCAGCAAGCCAATCTGTTTGGCGGCGCTTTCAATCGTCCCGGAGCCAATTTGGTACCCCTGTTGCCGGTAAGCGGGATAGTCCATGCGGCTGCGGTTCTGGTCGAAGTAACGAGCGGCCACGAAGGCTGGGTCGGAGCTGTCTTCGATTCGCACCAGGTCTAGACAGGCGTCAATGACAGCGTCCAGGTCACCATCCCACAGGGCTTGTTTGGCTTGCTGGAGCCATTGCTGCTGGACGACGGGGGTGGCCAGAGCGGCTTTGGCGACCGGCATCAGGTATTCACTGGCATGGAACCAGTCGAGAATCTGCACGGCGTGGGGGAAGTGTTCGTCGACCAGCCGCCAGATCCAATCGGCGCCATCCCCCAGGATGACCAGTTCGCGGGCCAATTGAGCGTGGTGCTGGACACCGGTCGTCCACAGTAGGTGGCCGAACTCGGTGGCCGAGCAGATATCGGCGTAGTAGTGAATGTTCTCCGCCTGGATACGCCACTGACCGTCCGGCTGTTTGGGGGGGCGGCCACGAGCCTCAAACCAGGCACCCACTTTCAGGTCGCGCCAGGGGTGGTCGTCCTGGCCGTGGGTATGAACCTTGGTGGCATCGATAGCCCCATACAGCCGCAACGGATGGCGCTCCGTCCGTTTGCGCTGCTGTAAGGCAGCTTGGTCGTAGGCGACCGCCCGCCACGCCGCCTCTTGCCCAACCACCCGCGCGCCATAGGTCTGCGTCGCTTTGTCGACCGTTTGGTCACTCAGCGACACCAGGGTCAGTGACTCGAATAGATCCCGGCCTTTCTCAAAGGGCAGTTGCACCCCGGTCATCGCCGCCAGACGTTCCACCTCGGCGCTGATGGCGTTGGGCCGTAGCCCCAGCCGGCGGTCGAGTGGATAACACCCTGCGTGACACGCTGAACAGAGGTAATAGGCTCTTCTCACCTCCAAACGGCCCAACAGGGTTCGCAATTGGGCTGTTCGCTGCCGAATGTAGCTCATGGTTGACCCGCAGTGCGGACATGGCCACGCTGCTTCCGGGTAACGCCCTTCCTCAGCATTGACAACGGCAGCCACCGTCTGCCGTCCAACTTCCTGTAGCAGCCGCCGCGTCACCTGCTCGATATCGGCCAAGCCGTAGTCCGACGGCAAAGCCTGTTGCACGTGGGTCGATAGCATTTGCGCTATGGTCGTGATATTGTCCACTCGAGGCCTCCTGTCTTGCTGGAGTAGGGTGATGTCTCTCTTGCATTGTACAGAAGGCCTCCTCTCATTCACACATACTGACAACTTGTTCGCGCACCCGCCATTCTGCACACCATTGCGCGCCAGCTACGTCCGCGCTAAACTGCCCTGCTTAGTTCGTTGCGTCGTGGGGCATGCCCGTCATACCCCCCACGGCGAGAAGGCACATCCATGACCACATCGCCCCCGACTGCCCCCACCCCCTCCCGCGGCCGACGCATTGTGCGCGCCATTCTATTGATCGTCCTGGGCCTGCTGGCCCTGCTGCTGCTGAGCATCATCGTTGCCGCGTTCTACCCCATTCGCGTCACCAACCCGCTGGCCTCCAGCCCGGCGGCCGACTATGACGCTGCCGCGGCCGAGATCGACGCCATCTGGACCGAAGAGAGCGAGACGGCCGACTTCAACCCCGTCTGCCACTCCATCCTCATGAGCCACGGGGAGCGCGTCGAACGGGCCATCGTCTTCTACCACGGCTTCACCAGTTGCCCGGAGCAGTTTCGCGAGCTGGGCCAGCGCTTCTTTGACCTGGGCTACAACGTCTACATCCCCCTGGCCCCCTACCACGGCCTGACCGAACGCTACGGTTACGCCCTTGAGAATCTGACCGCCGCCGACCTGGCCGCCCACGGCACGGAGACGGCCGACATCGCCCAGGGGCTGGGTGAGCACGTCACCGTCAGCGGCCTCTCCGGTGGCGGGGCCATCGCCGCCTGGCTGGCCCAGTACCGCTGTCTCTTATACACATCTCCGAGCCCACGAGACCGTACTAGATATCGTATGCCGTCTTCTGCTTGAAAAAAAAAAAAAACGACAAGAACCTAAAGCAACTGCTGGACGCAACCAAACACGTACACGGCTCACACACGTCTTATGTCGCAACAGGAACTAAAACAAGACAAACACTAAGACACACAAAACACAATGGACAAATCACACCGCTCAA
>CALLZA010000660.1 GCA_937858165.1 uncultured Ardenticatenia bacterium | reverse complement strand
GTCACCAGATGTCGTCGGTCTACTGGTGAGTAGTCGCATGTCTGTGTGGATAGGACTAGTACTCTTGGTTTGTTGGTACAGCGTGGAGTGAGCGACGTCGTTGTGCGATGCGCCGTCAACGGATGTCTCGATTGTGTTTTTTTTTTTTGTGTGTGTGTGTGTGTGTTGTGTGTGTGTGTGTTTTTTGTCAAGCAGAAGGCGGCATGCGATATCTAGTACGGTCTCTTGGGCTCGGAGATGTGTATAAGAGACAGTGTCTAATCCCTAATCCCTAGTCCCTAATCCCTGATTACTAGTCACTAACCACCAAATAGATTCGCTTGTTAATCTTGCCCTTGCTCTTGTAATCGGTGATGCGGACACGGCCGACTTCGCTGGTGTTGGCGACGTGGGTGCCGCCGTCGGCCTGCAAGTCCAGCCCTGCCAGCTCGACCGTGCGCACGACCATGATGCCTTCCGGCAGCAGGTTGATCTTGGTGCGGATGAGGTCGGGAATGGCGAACGCCTCGTCGCGCGGCAGAATGCGCACGCGGACAGGCCGCGCCGCCGCGACCTCCGCGTTGACCGACTCCTCGATGGCCGACACCAGTTCGGCGCGCATCGTCTCAAATTCAAAGTCCATCCGCCCTTGCAGCGGCTCCATGTTGCCGCCGGTCACCTGTGCGCCGTAGTCGCGGAAGACGACACCGCACAGGATGTGCATGGCGGTGTGGGTGCGCATGAGCTGGTAGCGGCGCGTCCAGTCCAGCCGCCCGGTGATGGCCGTGCCCACGGGCGGCAGGTCGCCGGCGAGGAAGTGGACAGGGCGACCGTCGACCTTCTTGACCGCGGTCACATTCCAGACGCGGCCGCCGGCAGCCAGCGTGCCTACGTCACAGGGCTGTCCGCCGCCGCCGGGGTAGAAGGCAGTGCGTGTCAACAGCACGCCGCCCTCGACCTGCTCGGTCACCACGGCGTCGAACTCCTTAGCGTAGGCGTCGGTCTCATATAGCGTTTCGCTCATTGTTTCTCTCGTTCTACGCACCCTACGCGTGCATCGCACCTTCGGGGTACGTTGCACGTTCTTGGTAGGCTACCGGCCATCAGAAGGTGCGACGCACTTCAGAAAGTGCGACGCGCCAAACAAAAACGCCTTCATCCCTATTGGGACGAAGGCGCGTGGTCTTCGCGGTACCACCCAACTTCCGGGCGAACGTGCCCGGCATCTCGGCCGACCCCCATCAGGGTCGCAGTTCGGCTAACGGGGAACCACTCCGGCCAGGTCTACTAGGCTGGCCCAGCGATGCTGGGCATGACCGTTCGGCTGGCGACTCCCGAGGGATGTTCGGCCGCTCGTCTGTGTCTGACTCACACCGGGTTCAGACTCGCTGGACAGCGCGGGGTCGGCTTACTCGTCTCGATCGCGGTCGTTGGTATTTGATTAGAGACAATTATGCCGGAAGTGCGTTCAGATGTCAACGCCGCCTTCTATACTGCGTACTCAAGTAGCCGAACCCACTTGTACTTCGCCTGGGCGGAGCGGGCAAGTCTCGCATCACGAGTCCAAAATTCACAATCCAGAGTGCTAGCCAGAGCCAGATAGTGCGCATCGTAAGTCGCACCCAACGCCAGTTCTTTGGCTAGGGTGAAGGCGCTACTGTGCATCTCGGGATCACTGTAGAGTTGCAGGGGCATTTTATTCAATGCCTGGATAGCCTCGTTGACCGTTTCTCGCGATAGCTGGCTCTTTTTGCTGATCTGATAAAGCACATTGACAACTTCATACCGCATCAGAAGGGGCGCGACCAACTGCCTATCGTTCTCTATCCACGCTTGCCATAGAGCGAGTAGCTGGAGATCATCCGGCGCAATCAGACGATCGACAATGACACTGGCATCAACGCAGACTAGCGAGTTGTTCATCCCGCTCCTCTCTCATCTGGCGGATGATCTCGACGGAGGAAGGTAGTTGAGTAGCACCCAATTCGGCGCGTAAGCGCTCGTGCAATCGACGCAAGCTCGCTTCCCATTGTTCCCAAGGAGACGCTTCACCCTTTAGGTGCTTATAGCTGTCAATGGAAAGGATAGCAACACGGGGTACGCCATCGCGCTCAACAATTACGGTCTCACCGCTGTCGGCGACACGCTGCATGAGTTCACCAAACCTGACCCGTGCTTCTGTTGCGCTGATCGTCCGCTCCATAGCAACTCACCTTTTTGATCAATCGATTGGTCAATCAAATGATAGCAGCTACCAGTATTTAGGCAAGGTTAAGTCCCAGTACTGCCATAGTGCCGCAAGCCAAATCGCCACACCTGTAAAGCGTTCGCCAGCAGCACCGCCGCCACCACCGGCGCGCCATACGCCTGCCATGACGGTGACGCGATGCCCATGAGCCGCGCCGCCGGGAAGTAGGACGCGAAGCCGAAGGGAATGGCCCAGGTCAGGATGAGGCCGATGGCCCGCGGGTAGATGCTCAACGGATACTTGGCGAACTCGTGCATCTCGAAGACGACGCGCGTCACGGGCACGGAGTCCATGATCCAGAAGGCGCTGACGCAGGTCATCAGGTTCAGGGCGATGAAGATGACGCCGCCACTGAGGACCATAACGACCAGATAGAGTATCGTTGCCGGTGTCCAGGCGATGCCCAATTGCCCGGCGGCGATGCCCACCAGCGCCCCGCCGACGAGGAAGTTGCCGATGCCGTCGTGGCAGAAGCGGTCGGCCAGCAGGTGAAAGAGCGGATCGACCGGCCGCACCATGAAGCGGTCGAACTGGCCACTGCGGACGTAGTCGCGGCCGAGCGTCCACAGGTTATCGGCGAACATGTGGTTGATCGACTTCGACAAAGTAAGCATGCCGTAGATGAGCAAAATCTGTGGCAGCGTCCAGCCGTTCAGGTCAGGAATCTGGCTCATGACGACCCACACCGTCAGCAGCCCAGCGCCCTGCATCATGATCGTCGACGTCGCGCCGATCAGGAAGTTCATCCGATACTCCATGAGTATCTTGAGGCGGTTCTTCAAAAAGAGCCAGTAGAGGCTGGGATAGTGTAACACCGCCATCCTTTAACCTCCCTGCACCGTGACCACGCGCACCGCGCGGGCGAAGACCAGCCGCGAAGCCACCAGCAGCACCGCCAGATAGCCGAGTTGCATCAGCCAGATGAGCGGCATGGCGCTAACCGGGTTGATGCCGGCCAGGATCGACACCGGCAGATAGAGCGCCTGCGAGAAGGGCAGCAGGGTGGCAACGGATCGCAGCCAGTCGGGCATCATGTCCAGCGGGATGAGCGCGCCGCTGAAGAACAGTCCGAAGCCGTAGCGCAGGACACTCAGCCCCCAAATCTCGGTACTATAGAAGCCCACGCAGCCGATGATCCAGTCGAAGCAAAACATGACGGCGTTGCCCAGTAACAGGGTCACCAGAAACGCCAGCCAGACCAGCGGATCACTCGGCAGAGACAGACCATAGACCAGCCAGGCAAACAGGGCCAGCGGCAAGCTGAGCAGCGTATCCAGTCCCAGTCTGGCCACATTCTGCACGTAGAAGGTGGCCTGCATGTCGATCGGCCGCAAGAGCGTGACGCCAATGCGGCCGTCGCGCATCATCTCACCGATCTCATAGAGGACGTCGGTGTTCTGTCCGGCGCGGAAGATCATCGCCAGCAACAGGTAGTTGATCGTCGTGTCCAGGCCCAGTCCGCCGACGGTGGTCGTGTTGCTGAACACGGCGCGCCAGAAGGCCACCAGAATGACGACGGCGATGAACTGGACGAACCAACTCATCCAGACCCAGATGCTGTAGGCCATGAACATCTTGGGGACGATGGCGACGATGGCGCCGTAGGCCCGCACGTTGTGCCGCAGTGTCGATACCATCATAGACCTTGTATCTACTCTGCCCTGTTGGTCGATGGAGCAAGTCCCCCTACGCCGCCGCTACTTTCAGCCCGCCCTGATAGATTTGCTTGACGACCATCGACAAATCCGGCTCCTTCAGCGACAGGTCGACGACTTCGATCTGACTCATGACCGCGGCGCTGACCCGGCTGGCCGAGGTCTGCGTGCGGTCGAAGCGCAGCGCCAGCCGCCGCTCGCTCTTCTCCAACAGTTCCGCCCCGTCGGGCACGAGCAGGCCGTTGAGGTCGGCCGCCGTCTCGAAGGTGATCTCGCGGTACTTGCCGAAGCGCTGCTTGATCGTCTCCAGCGGCCCATCGTAGATGAGCACACCGTCGTCGATGATCAGCACGCGCTTGCACAACTCCTCGATGTCGCCCAGGTCGTGGGTGGTCAGAATGACCGTCGTGTCCTTCTCCTCGTTGACGCGCTTGATGAAAGCGCGGATGCGCTCCTTCACCAGCAGGTCGAGGCCGATGGTCGGCTCGTCGAGATAGACGATGCGTGGCTCATGGATGAGCGTCGCCGCCAACTCGGCGCGCATCTTCTGCCCCAGCGACATATTGCGGATGGGCACGCGCAACAGCTCCTTCAACTCCAGCGTCTCGCTGAACTCATCGATCAGTCGCTTGAAGTGGGCGTCGGGCACTTCGTAGATGCGGCCGACCATCGTCAGCGACTCGATGAGCGCCAAATCCCACCATAGTTGGCTGCGCTGGCCAAAGACGACGCCGATGTCACGGGCGTTGGCCACGCGCTCCCGGTGCGGGTCACGGCCGAGCACACGCACGCTGCCGGCCGTCGGCAAGAGGATGCCGGTCAGCATCTTGATCGTCGTCGATTTGCCCGCGCCGTTGACGCCGATGTAGCCGACGATCTCGCCCGGCTCGATGGTGAAGCTGACGTCCTTGACCGCCGTCTTCGCCTTGTGGCGCGGCCGGAACAGATGCCCCACAGCCCCGGCCAGGCCAGGCTCTTTGTCGGCAATGCGATAGATTTTCGTCAGGTTCTCAGCGTGAATCATCGCGGGCCTCATAGCTAGATTCCGAAGGGGACGGGTGGAGCCGGAAGGGAGTCGATAGATAGTATAGCCGATCCGGCGCGCAGCAGTGTAAAGCGCGTTACAGTTTGCGCTCTGCGAGGCCCCCGTGCATCGCACCCCAGAAGGTGCGACGCACTTCAGAAAGTGTGACGCACCGGGAACGGGCGACGCACCGTCAGAAGCCCAGCAGCCACGCCATCCGCTCGCGGATCTGGTCTACGCGGGGGATCATGCCGTCCATCAGACCTGTGTTGAACGGCACGGGGATCGACGGCGCGGCCAGCCGCAGCACGGGCGCGTCGAGGTCGAGGAACGCCTCGTCGGCTACGACGGCGGCGATCTCCGCGCCAAAGCCCGCCAACTGGAAATCCTCGTGAACGATGAGGCAGCGCGATGTCCTGCGCACCGAGGCCAACACGGCTCCCTTGTCCCACGGCACAATCGTGCGCAAATCAATGATCTCGATGCCCGCCCCAACTGCATCGGCCGCCGCCTCACACCGTTCAACCATTGCTCCCCAGGTGACGACGGTCAGCCTATCGCCGGCACGGACCACGCGGGCGCAGCCGAAGGGCAGAGCGTAGTTGTCGCCGGGGTAAGCGCGGCGGGCCGAGGGGGCGTCGAGCATGGCCCGATGCTCGAAGAACAGCACCGGGTCGTCGCCGCGCAGCGCCTCGCGCAGCAGCCCGACGGCGTCCTCGGCGTTCGACGGGTAGGCTACCCGCCAGCCGACGGCGTGGGCGAAGGCCGCCTCGTCGGTGACACTGTGCCATGGGTCGCCGATGCGCCGAAAGCCGCCGGGCATGCGCACCACTAGCGGCGCGGCAAAGCGCCCGGCCGTCCGCCAGCGCAACGAGCCAATGTTGTGCAGTTGCTCCGTGGCCGGGTCGGCGTACTTGCGGAACTGAATCTCCGGCACGGGCACGAGGCCGGCTAACGCCAGACCCACTGCGCGGCCGATGATGCCCTCTTCGCTCAGGCTGGTGTCGAAGACGCGCGCCTCGCCATGCTTGTGCTGCAAGCCCAGTGTCGCCGCGTGGACGCCACCTTTCAGGCCCACGTCCTCGCCAAAGAGCAACAGGCGTGGGTTAGCGGTCAGCTCCGCATCCAACGTGCGACGGATGGCCTCGACCATCGTCAGGCGGCGCGGGTCGGGTGGTTGTGGCGTGTCGGTCATCGGCGGCAGCGTCACCCCCTCAGCGGCCAGCCCGCCGGCGGCCGGGCGCGGCGAACCGAGCGACCAGACGCGATCGGTGACACGCGCCGGGTCGGGCAGCGGCTCGGCCAGGGCCACGTCGCGGGCGGCGGCTACGTCGGCCGCCGCGGTCGTTTCCAGCCCTTGCCACTCCGCTTCGGTCATCAGCCTCGGCACGAGATAGCTCCGCAGGGCCGGGATGGGGTCACGCGCCCACTCGTCGTCGCGCTCCTCTTCTGTCTTGTAGGCCTGGTTATCGACGCTGGAGTGGCCGGACAGACGCGGCACAGTCAGTCGCAGCAGGCCGGGACCGCCGCCGCGCACGTGGGCCCCACGCACGTGGGCCACGGCCGCCGCCACCAGCGCCGCCGTCTCCTCCGGCTTCACGCCGCTGCCATCCCAGATAGCCAGATCGCGGAAGGAGGCCAGATTGGCAGCGATGTTGCCGCCCGGCGTCTGGAGCCAGCTCTTGACGGAGATGGCATAGTTGTTGTCCTCTATGACAAACAGCAGTGGCAAGCGTAGCGTCGTCGCCAGGGTCAGCGCCGACCAGAAGCCGTTGCTGGCCACCGCCCCTTCGCCACCAAAGACGACGGCGATGCTGTCGGCCACGTCGCTTTCGCCCAGTTGGTCGCGGCGGTAGCCGATGGCCTGGGCCCAGCCGGCGGCGGGCGTGAACTGCGAACCGACGTCGGCGGCCATCGGCAGAACCAGTGCCCGACCGCGACGCGGCATATTGAACACGACGCCCACGTCGCGCCCCTCGCTGAAGCCGCCGGCGCGGGCCATGTCGGCCGCCAGCGCCTCGGTCAGCGTCAGACCGCTGGCGAGCATGAACGGTCGCGAGCGGTAGTAGACCGAGGCGGCGTCGAACGGCCGCGTCAGCAGTTGGGCCAACAGCAGTTGGCCCAGTTCGTGGCCGCGGGCTGAGAACTGATACGTCACGTGCCCTTGCGGCGTCAACTCGCGCTCTTCCAGTTCGTCCATCAGGCGCGAGGCCAGCGCCAGCCGGGCGACTTCGCGCCAGTCGTAGCGGGGTGCGGGTTCGGTCACAACGTCTCCTTGGTCGGTCCAGCCCGGATGCGAGCACACCGGGTCGATGTTTTAACCCGCCGGCCGCGTTTTGCCAACAATGGCACGCGACTTGTCCAGGCACAGGAGAAGCACGCAGATGACGCTGATTTAGCTGATTCTCGCTGAGAAACCGGGTTTCGGGCTGCGTTTGTCTGCCAAATCTGCGTCATCAGCGTGCTATTCCGAGACAACCCCACTATGCAGTTGTGCCGGGCGACTTGTCAATTAGGCGCAGCGGCGCATAATCGAAGCATCATTCGCCCGGCCGCAATACGGCCCACCTATCAGTCGCGCCGTAATTGTATCGTTGGAGGTTGTGCCGATGGCTAGTCAGAGTGGTTCGCAACGCGATCCTCGGTTGGGCCGTGCCCGACGTTGGTCGGCTCACCTGTGTTTCTTCACCTTGGCGATTGTCACTCTTCTGGCCTTGATGCAGCCGTCCCGCGCCTTCACCCAGAGCCATCCGGCCCAGCCAAACGCGCCCACCATCGTCGGCGGGCGCGAGGCCGAACCGGGTGCGTGGCCATGGCAGGTCGCTCTCATCGACATCGGCGGCCATCCCTACGACGACCAGTACTGCGGCGGCAGCCTGATCAGTCCCGACTGGGTGGTCACGGCAGCCCACTGCGCGGACGGCAGCGAGCCGGGCGACATCCAGGTGTTGGCCGGCATTCATAATCTGGTGGCCGCCGACGCCGGCTTTGTCCGGCTCGACGTTGCCAGAATCATCATCCACCCCGACTATGGCGAGGTCAATCAGTACGACAGCGACATCGCTCTGCTGGAACTGGCGACGTCCGCGCCGTTTCGTTCGCCCTCGGCCGCCGGGCTGCCCATCGCCGGCGTAGCGCTGGTGCCGGAGAACGTCGGCGCCCTGGTTGGCGTTGAGTCGACCGTGACCGGCTGGGGCAATCGCCAGCCGGGCAGCAGCGATTACCCGGCGGCGTTGCACGAAGTCGAAGTGCCGATCGTCTCCAACGCCGACTGCCGCGCCGCCTATGGCGATACCATCACCAGCGCCATGCTGTGCGCCGGTCTGTCGGAAGGGGGCAAGGACTCGTGCCAGGGGGACAGCGGTGGCCCATTGGTCGTTTTCAGTAGCACGCGCAGCCGTTGGGAACTGGCCGGCGTCGTCAGTTGGGGTAACGGCTGTGCGTTGCCCGGCGTGCCCGGTGTCTATACGCGCGTGTCCACGTTCGCCCATTGGATAGGCGAAGAGACGGGCGTCGGCGAGCCGGACTTCTTTTTGTCCGTGTCGCCGACGGCGCTGCGTGTTTGCGGCAGCGCGCCGGCGCAAGCAGTCGTCCATGTGACAGCCGCGGGCGGCTTTGACGGGCGCGTCGCCCTGTCGCTGCTCGGTTTGCCGGCGGGCGGCGGCGCCACGTTCCAGCCGGCGCAACTGACGCCTCCGGCAACGAGCACCCTCGCTCTCACCACGGCCAACATCCCCACGGGCACCTATGACCTGCTCGTGCGCGGTACGTCCGGCGGCGTCATCCACGGCGCGGGGCTGGCGCTGACTGTGGTCGAGCAACCGGCCGCGCCCCAGCCGCTTCAACCGTCAGCCAACGCACTCGATATGACCGTCGCGCCGCTGTTTGTCTGGTCGGCCGTGCCCGGCGCGGAGCGCTATCGCCTCGAAATTGCCACTGAACCCAGCTTTCAGAACGTGATCTATAGCGCCATCAGCGAAGAGACGCAGCACGGCCTCGACGAGTGGCTGGGGCCGATGAAGCGCTACTACTGGCGCGTGCGGGCGGAGAACCTGTGCGGTGGGGGCGCGTACTCGGCCGTGTCACGCCTGACAACCGGCCAGGCCTACTGCCGCACGCCCAATGTGGCCCTGCCCGATAACAACCCGGCGGGCGTCGTGGATACGCTGATCGTGAGCGCCGGGGGCCAAGTAGCCGATCTGGAACTGTTCCTGCGCATCGACCACACCTACGCCGGCGACCTGTCAGCCCGGCTGACACAAGCGGGCAGCCGAACTATCACCCTCCTTTCACCGCTTACCTGCGCTGCGACCGATATGGCGGCGACGCTGGACGACGAGAGTGACACGTCTATGGCCTGTCTCTTATACACATCTCCGAGCCCACGAGACCGTACTAGATCTCGTATGCCGTCTTCTGCTTGAAAAAAAAAAACAAAACAAATAAAATATTTCTTAGCTGGAATACACGAAACAGACACGACTATCGAACAGAAGGACACACAATCTACATGTACACGAAACAGTGACACACAAAGATCGCGTTACACAGCGAGCACAGCAGCACAAATCTAGGATATAGCACAAACACATA
>CALLZA010000659.1 GCA_937858165.1 uncultured Ardenticatenia bacterium | reverse complement strand
TTCTATTTCTTCCGCGTTGCGTTCCTTTCGTTCTGTATCGTTTTCGTTACTTCTTTTGTTTTTTTTTTTTTTGTTTTTTTTTTTTCTTTCATTTTTTTTTTTTTTAATGATACGGCGACCACCGAGATCTACACTAGATCGCTCGTCGGCAGCGTCAGATGTGTATAAGAGACAGAATTCGTATAGTGGAATAGATCGGGCTGCTGCCGGTGCTGGACGCGCGGCAAGACGAGTTGCATCCACAGCCAGCGGCTGGCCGGCAGGTAGGTGTCAATCTCCATCGCCCGGCGCAGACCTTCGTCCAGCTCGCCCAGCGGCCGGTTCGTATACAGTTGATAGCACCACTGCGGTTCAAGGCTCATGATGGCGGCGATGAGGCGCTTGGTATAGTGGCCAACGCCTGACTTCTGGCCCAGCAGCGGGGTCGCGTCATATCCGATAGTTGTCATAGATTTGCGTCACGTAGGACAGGCTGCTTCCTGTCCAACCCTGCCGGGCAGGAGCAATCCTGCCCTACTCGGCGGGGGTCGAATCGAAGAGCAGCCATAGGGCTGCCAGCATCCAAAAGAGTAGGGCGGTGGCGTTGAAGAGGAGGAAGTAGTCTAGCAAGCCATGAACGACAAAGGCGAGCAGACCGGCCCCGGCGGCGATTTGCAGCGGCGTGATGGCAGGACGACGCAGGCTGACAAGAATAGCCCAAAGCAGCGTTGCCAACCACAGGAAGAACGGTGCCGCACCGACGATGCCGACCGACACCACGGTTTCCAGATACCAGTTGTTGCTATGCACCGTGCGGTCGAGATCCGTCTCGGGCTGCGGATCGTCGGTCAGGTAGCGGCTGTAAGTCAGCCGGTAGTTGTCCAGTCCGATGCCGGTCAGAGGCCGCTCGGCGATGAGACGCGCGGCGATGGCCCATAGGACGCTGCGACCGGGTAGGGGCGCGTCGAAGGTCAGCGGCGCGGTCGTCACGAGTGAGCCGGCATCCGCGCCAGACACATCGCCGACAACTGTCACCTGGCTGCTGGTCTGCGCGTCACCACGAGCGTCGAACCAGTTGACGCCCTCGTGCCGCATGTCCCAGATCAGCCGATACGTGCCGCCGCGGTTGGGCGCGCGCAGGGGCACCGAGAGCGTGACCGACTGACTGGGGGCCACCGGGCCGGGCAGCGCCCATTGCAGCGGCGGGGACAGCTCGCCGCCGTCGGCCGTCTGCCAGCGCGCTGCCAGCACGAAGGGTTGGCTGCCGCCCTCCTGCCAGGTGAGCGCGCCGTCGTTGGTCAGGGTGATTTCGATCGGGCGCGTCTCGGCCGCGGCCAGCGTCAACTCGGCCGGGGCGACAACCGTGGCGCGATACCACTCGCCGTCCACGTCGCTGGCCAGTCGCAGCCGAAAGGACGGGCTAATCAGCCAGTTGGCGACGACGACGACGGCCACCAGCGCCGTCAGTCCGGCCCACACCCGGCCCGACCGCCGGTTACGCGCCAGCAGCAGCCACGCCGCCGTGCCGGCGCAGACCAGCAGCAGCGTGACGAACCCGGCGCGGCTGAAGGTGAACAACGTGGCCTGCACCTGTAGCAGCACGGCCACCCCACCGGCGGTGGCCCGCGCGTGGCGGCCGGCCCGGGCTGCATCCAGCGTCAGGGCGAAGGTCAGCGGCAGCGTGGCCTCGAAGTAGATCGCCGCCTGGTTGGCATAGTCGAACGGTCCGGCGAGGCGCAGAAACGGCCCGGCATAGGTGGGCATGGGGCGCACGACGGCCAGCCAGGGGAAGTCGTAGCCAGCGATGTGCTCGGCCAGGCCCAGCAGCACGGCCGCTGTGGCTCCCAGCGACAGGGCCGTGGCCACCGCCCGACCGTGCCGCATAGTGGGAGCCAGGCGCAGCGTAGCCACGACCAGCAGCAACCCCTCGGTCGTGCGCAGCGTCGCCTTCAGGGCGTTGGTGCGCGATTCGGGCGTCAGCGCCGCTGCCAGCAGTGCCGCGCCGAGGAACCACAGCGCCAGCGCCAGCCACAGACGCGGCAACCGCGGCCCACCGGTGACCGGCCCGGCGACCAGCGCCAGCGCCAGCACGGCGGCCAGCAGCACCTCGACGTTGGTCAGCACCAGCGGCCCCAATGGCAGCAACGGCCGCTCCAATTCGAACGGCAACATGGCCGCCAGCGAGAGGAGGGCGGCGAATCCGGCGGCGCGGAGCGACGCGCGGCGCTGGTCAGGCAGGGAGCGTGCCGGGACCATCGTCGGCAGGTTGGGCGGCTGGGGGGCGCGGGCGGGGAGGGCCGGAC
>CALLZA010000658.1 GCA_937858165.1 uncultured Ardenticatenia bacterium | reverse complement strand
CACCGCTTTTCCCCGCCGTCCCGTCGCCCCCCGGTTGGTTTATCACGCCGCCCACCAGACGGATGGCGTTATCGACGTCGTCCGTGGGCCCATCGGCGGCGGTCCGGTGACCAAGCGCAACAGCCTGCTCTCGGTCGGGGGCGATGTAGCCGATTTTGTCATCAGCCTCGACGCCGCCCGCGTGGTGTACCGCGCCGACCAGCAGACGGATGGCGTTGTCGAGCTCTTCAGCGTGCCCATCGCCGGCGGCCCGGTGACCCGGCTCAACGGCCCGCTGACGGCCGGGGGCAATGTCCAGGGCTATGCGATTAGCCCCGACGCTGCCCGCGTGGTATATCGCGCCGACCAGCAAAGGGATGATGCCTCCGAACTCTACAGTGTGCCCATCGGCGGCGGTGCGATTATCAAGCTCAACAGCCTGCTCCCCGCCGGGGGCAATGTAGCCGATTTTGTCATCAGCCCCGACGCTGCCCGCGTGGTGTATCTCGCCGACCAGCGGACGGATGAGGTCAGGGAACTCTTCAGTGTACCCCTCGGCGGCGGCCCAGTGACCCAGCTCAACGGCCCGCTAACCGTCGGGGGCAACGTGTACAATCCTGAGATCAGCCCCGACGCCGCCCGCGTGGTGTATCAGGCCGACCAGCAGACGAATGATGTCTGGGAATTCTTCAGCGTGCCCATCAGCGGCGGCCCGGTGACCCGGCTCAACGGCCCGCTGACGGTTGGGGGCGCGATCGACAACGCTACGATCAGCCCCGACTCCGCTCGTGTGGCGTACGTTGGCGACCAGGAGACCGACGACCAATTCGAGTTGTTCGTTACCTTCGACGAGAGCCTCTTGCACCCGCCGGTTTTCATCCCGCTGGTGCAGCGCTAGAGCCGGCCGGACCCCGGGCGGCACGCCACTCCGGCGCGTCGCCCGCCTCCTGGCTGACCCCATCACCTGCCTCCCCCATGTCACCCGCCTCCCTGCCCTACATCCTCCTGCTCGGCCTGCTGTTCGGCTCCACGCTGCTCGTCTCCCGCTTCAGCCTGGGCCAGTTCGCGCCGACGACCTACACCTGGCTGCGCCTGGCCATCAGCGCCGCGGCCTTTGCCGCCGTCTACCTGGTCGGCGCGTGGCGCGGCCGTCGCCGCCTGCCGGCCGGGCGGGCGCTGTGGCGCGACGCCATTCTCCTGGGCATCTTCGGCACGGCCGTGCCCATGACCGCCTACGTCGCCTCGCTCCAATACCAGTCGGCCGGGGTCACGGCCCTGCTGCTGACCACCACGCCGGCCCTGACCGCCCTGATGGCCCAGTTCCTGCTGCCGGACGAGCGGTTAAACGTGCGCAAGGGCGCGGGCATCCTCCTGGCCCTGGCCGGGACGGCGCTGGTCGTGCTGCGCGGCGAAAGCGGCCTGGCCGGCGTGGTCGGTCGCCCCATCGGCTACGTCATGGTTCTGGGCGCCATCGCCATCGAAAGCTACATGTTCATCCACATCCGCAAGCACTGTCGCGAACATGACACGCTGGACCTGAGCAGCGGCCGCATGCTGGTGGCGGCGCTGGTCGTCGCGCCCCTGTCGCTGGCGCTGGTGGGGTTCGACCTGTCGGCCGTCACGACCACCGGCTACCTGGCCCTGTTCTACGCTTCGGCCACCACCTTTGGCGGACTGATTCTCTTCCTGTGGGTCAACCAGCGCTTCGGGGCCACGGCCGTCTCGCTGACCTCCTACGTCCTGCCGGTGGTGGCCGCCGTCGGCGGCGTCCTCTTCCTGGGCGAGACGATCACCCCGGTCATGCTGGCGGGAATGGTGCTGATCATTGGCGGCATCGCCATCCTCAACCGGCGTGATCCGGTGGCCGTGGAGATAGAGGTCTAGCCGCCGCGTCGTTGCGCTGTTCTGGAGAATCGCGCGACTTGACTTATAGAGAAAGCAGCCACAGATGACACAGTTTTACTTCTGAGAAATCTGCGTAATCTGTGAAATCTGTGGATGGTTTTTCTATTAGCTAAGCAGGTTAGCTAAGATAGCCTCATGCAAGTCAACTGGCTGCCCATCGATCCGCGCCACTGCCGCGAGGTGATCGCCCTGCCCCAGACCGGACTCCTGTCCCTGTCTCTTATACACATCTGACGCTGCCGACGAGCGATCTAGTGTAGATCTCGGTGGTCGCCGTATCATTAAAAAAAAAAAAAAAATACAAACACGAAGTGTAGATGTAACGAAACAGTCAACTAGAGCATACAACAATGCAAAGCACGACAGAAACCACGAAGAGAAGCCACTGATGTGAGAG
>CALLZA010000657.1 GCA_937858165.1 uncultured Ardenticatenia bacterium | reverse complement strand
TTTCGCGGCTCGCGCGGGGGGGGGGGCTACGGGTGCGCTGAGCACCGGGGCGGAGAGAAGAGGTGTGAAGCACAGCGCGGTGGTGGTAGTAACCCCCCCGGAGGAGAATATGGGAGGATAGCCCGCGTAAAGAGGCGCCACGCCGTAAAGAAGGGTTTTTGACCGTCTTGCCAGTTGGTCGGCGGTTTCTTCACCCCGCCGCTTTAGGCAGGCGGCGCATGTGCTCATTACTTCGTCAAACTGCTATAACGCACTTCCAGAGGACGCGCACTTCGGAAAGTGCAACGCACCGGCGCGCCTACTTCACATTGCGCGCAATGCGCTTCAGCATCCAGACGCTTTTCTCCACCGCCCAGTGCTCCTGGTTCTCATAGTCCGGGTGCAGCGAGTCGGTCTCCACGGCCAGGAAGCCCTGGTAGTTGGCCTCGTGCAGAATCTGGGCCAGCTTCTGGTTGTCCACCAGCCCATCGCCGACGGGCGTGGACGAGAAGAAGTACCACTCCTTGGCGTTGACGCCGCGCACCGGCTTCAGATCCTTGATATGCGTGGCGTAGACGCGGTCGGCCAGCTTGCGCGCGCCGTCGATGGGGTCGTCGAGCAGGCGCAGGAAGTTGCCGGTGTCGAGGTTGAGGCCCATGTAGGGGGAGTCGACGCGGTCGAGCAGCTCCACCCACTCGTCGCTGGTGTAGTCGATGTGGTTTTCGGCGGCCATCTTGATGCCATACGACTCGGCCACCCGCGCCCCTTCCTTCAGCCAGGGGACGAGCTTCTCCATCTGCGGCCGATGCGGTTCTAGCCGGAAGGTGAAGCTGCTGGCACAGATGCGCATGACCGGCGCGCCGATGGCCGCGGCGTACTCGACGCTCTTGATCATGTCGTGGTAGGCCGCCTCGTTGCGCCCCGCCTCCAGCCCGTCGGGGTGGCCCCAGGCGTAGACGCGGTCGAAGCCGTACTCGTCCAGCCGGGCCTTCAGCTCGGCCAGGAACCCCTTGTCGAAGGACGGCAGGAAGCACGACTCCAGCGACACGCCGTCGACGCCTACCTCCTTGGCGAAGTCGAGGAAGTCGAACACGGTCATCTGGAACGGCGGCGGCGTCTGGTGCCCATACACCTCGCCGAAGAAACGGTGGAAGCAGTAGCTGTCGATGCCGACTTTCATAGTAAATGCTCCTTAGTGACGAGCGACGAGCGACGAGTGAAGAGCTTCACGCCCAGATCGCTACTCCTCTTGGCGATCTTTGCGTCCTTGGCGATCTTTGCGTCCTTGGCGATCTTTGCGTCCTTGGCGATCTTTGCGTGAGGTTCTTTTCTTCACTCGACGCTCGTCACTCGTAACTCGTCACTGACGTTAATTCCCCGCAACAGTTCGACCTCGAACCGCGACCGGTCGCCGCGGTGGAGGGCGCGGTAGTACTCGATGGGCGCGCCGTCGGCCAGGTAGCTGACGCTGTCGAGCAGGATGAGCGGCGCGCCCTTGCGGACGCCCAGCAGCCCGGCCTCATACTCGCCGGCGGCCACCGCCTCCAGGGTGCGCCGGCCGCGGGCAATGACCAGCCCGTAGGCCGATTCGAGATACTCATACAGCGAGCGATGGGTGAAATCGACCGCCGCCAGCCCGGGGCAGCGGGCGGCAGGCAGATAGGTGGCGACGAGGACGAGCGGCTCGTCGCCGACAAAGCGCAGCCGGTTGATGTGGACGACCGCCGCCCCCGGTCGCAGGCGCAACGTGGCCGCCAGCGGGCGCGAGGCGGGGACGACTTCCTGGGTCAGCACGCGCGAGACGGGCGGCCGCCCCTTGCCGGCCATGTCGCTGTAGAAGCCGGTCAACTCCTGGAACAGCCCTTCGCGCAGCTTCGGCTCGGCCACAAACGTGCCCCGCCCCTTTTCGCGCACGATCAGCCCCTCGTGCTCAAGGTCGCGCAACGCCTGGCGGATGACGGTGCGGCTGACGTCGTAGCGGCGGCACAACTCCGGCTCGCCGGGCAGTTGCTCGCCGGGCGCGCGGCCGCCGAGGATCAGGTCGCGCAGGCTGTCCTTGACCTGGACGTAGAGGGGCACGTAGCTCTGGCGGTCGAGGACGGTGTTGTTGAGTTCCATACGTTCGCCGAGCAGCCGCTATCCACAGAGGGCGGACGAACCGGCAGAGAAACGGCCCCCGCCGCGGACGCCGGCCACGCCTGGGGAGGAGGACGGCAAATGCGGGGTGAATCGCCTGACCGTCGCCGCCCGGCGCGGACCGTTTCCCTGTCGTGTTGTCATCCTGTAATGACAGGTACAGGGTAACAGAGGGGGGAGGCTTTGTCAAGGAAGTAGCGCGATTCTGTTATGCTTCAGCGAATCTGACACCCTATAAGAGAAAAGCGAAAATGTCACCCAAATGGATAAGGTGATATTGAACGAGAAAGAACAGAAACGGTTGATGGTGCTCAACGAGGTATTGGCTGGGC
>CALLZA010000656.1 GCA_937858165.1 uncultured Ardenticatenia bacterium | reverse complement strand
TTAGTGTGTGCTCTAGGTGCAGTTGCTGATTGCTGTCTACGTAGATCGGTGGTGGTGTATGTGCTCTCGATATAGGTCTTGCATTCAGTACTTGGTTGTTGTGAGACGATTTACTTGTGTGCTGTGTGTGCGCTTTTTTTTTTTTCAAGCAGAAGACGGCATACGAGATCTAGTACGGTCTCGTGGGCTCGGAGATGTGTATAAGAGACAGCCCCTACGACGTGCCGCCGCTGTCGGCCGTCGGCGAGCGGCTCGACGGCGTGCTCCACGTCCTCTACCTCATTTTCAACGAGGGGTACGCCGCCACGTCGGGCGACGACCACGTGCGCCACGATCTATGCGCCGAGGCCATCCGCCTGGCCGGCGTCCTGGTCGATCTCCTGGCCGCGCGGCCCGACCTGGGGGCGCGGCCGGAGGCGATGGGGCTGCTGGCGCTGATGCGGCTGCACGATTCGCGCCGCACCGCCCGGCTCGACGCGGCCGGCGACATCGTTCTGCTGGAAGAGCAGGATCGCCGCCTGTGGAACCGGGCGGCCATCGACAGCGGGCTGGCTCTGCTCGACCGGGCGCTGGCCCTGCGCCAACCGGGGCCGTACCAGATTCAGGCGGCCATCGCCGCCCTGCACGCGCGGGCGGCCACCCCGGCCGAGACCGACTGGCCGCAGATCGCCGCCCTCTATGACGAACTGCTGCGCCGCGTGCCTTCGCCGGTGGTCGAGTTGAACCGCGCCGTGGCCGTGGGCATGGCCCGCGGGCCGCTGGCCGGGCTGGCGCTGCTGCAACAGCCGTCGCTGGCCCAGGCGCTCGACGGCTACCACTGGTACCACGCCGCCGCGGCTGACTTCCTGCGCCGCGCCGGCTACCGCGCCGAGGCCCGCGCCGCCTACGTCCGCGCCCTGGCCCTGTGCGATAACCGGGCCGAGGCCGCCTTTCTGGCCCGGCGGATTGACGAGACGAGCTAAAAGAGACATCACGCCAACAGCGCCAAGGACGCAAAGCCCAGAATCACTTTTGGGCTTTGCGCTCTTTGCGCGAGACTTTCTTCTTTGCGAATTTCGCGTCCTTGGCGATCTTTGCGTGAGGTTCTTTCTCACTCAACCACGACTTTGACTGGCAATATGAAGCGCCCATCCGGCAGCAGGCCACTGCCATCGGTGGCGGGGAGGCGCGGCAATCCCTCAGTCGGCGCGTAGAAGCCAACGGCCACCCTGTACTCGCCCGGCGGCAAGGCCGACAGGTCGAACGTCAGCGCGTCGGCCACGACCTCGCCCGGCTGCCACTGGCCCGTCGGGTAGCTATCGCCGGCCGGCGCGCCATCGACCTGGGCGACGATGTTGCCGCCGGCGTCCAGCAGGTGGACGAAGCGAGTGAAGTCACCGGGCGCGCCGGCCGCCTGCCAGACGAGCGTCAGCCGCAACGCGTCGTCGTCTCGCGCCAGCCGGTAGCCGGGCAGGGCGATGCGCGGGACGTCGTCGCGGCCGAAGGTGGCCGTGGTGGGCGACAGGTCGGTGGGGAGCGCAAAGCTCGATTCGTGTAGTCGTGCTGTCCAGCGGCCGTCGGCCCACGTCATCACCCCCGCCCGCCGCGTCAGCAGCGTCTGGCCGCTGGTGGGATCGTAGAGGCGCATGACCAGTGGGTAGTCGCCCTCGACCGCGGCGTCGGGCAGGCGCAGGGCCAGCCAGTCGGCCGTCCACTGTCCCGCCGGCCAGAGCGTACTGGGCTGGAAGCCGTAGCCGGGCTGGGCGTCCAGTTGGGCCAGCGTGCCCCCGGCGGCGTCCTGCAAGCGCCACGAAAACTGGTAGCGCGCCCCCAGCGGCCGGGCCGTGTACCAGGCGAAGCGCCCCTCTAACGTCGTCGCGTCGCGCAGCGCCAGGCCAAGTGTCTCCACCTGTAGCGCGGGTTGCCTGCCCGCGTCTTCTGCCTCCCGACTCTCCATTCCTAATTCGTAATTCCTAATGCCCGATTCCACCCGTACCGGCCGCAAGAAGAGATCCCCCCGTGTGCCGCCGGAGGGCAGCAACGGCCGCGCCCCGTCCAGCGTCAGCCGCGGCACGTAGAGGCCGGGCGGCGCGTCGGGCGGGATGGGCAGGACAAAGAGGGCTGTCGCCGCGCTGAGCGGCACAGTCGCGGCGACCACGACGGGCGGTGTAGCGCTGCCGTCGGCCGTGGGGCGGGCCGAGGCGGGGGTGACGAGGGCCAGTGTCGCCGCGCGGCCGTCGCCCTGTCTCTTATACACATCTCCGAGCCCACGAGACCGTACTAGATCTCGTATGCCGTCTTCTGCTTGAAAAAAAAAAAACAAAAGAAAAAAAAACAAAAAAAAAAAGAAGAAGATATAGTCAAAGCCAAGTCAGCAGCAAGCATAGAAAGTAACAGCTGCACAGCAGACAGACGTCATAAGCCAGCACAGCCACTAGTAAGCGCAGGCACCAACCGGTCACTAGGA
>CALLZA010000655.1 GCA_937858165.1 uncultured Ardenticatenia bacterium | reverse complement strand
CGTCTCCGACTGTTTGTGTTTGTGTCTTTTTTTTTTTTTTAAAAGATACGGCGACCACCGAGATCAACACTAGATCGCTCGTCGGCAGCGTCAGATGTGTATAAGAGACAGGCGCAACATCATGGAGGCGCCCGGCTTCGCCCGGTTGAACTCGTCACTGGGTGTCGCGCTGGGCCGCGACGTGGCCGGCGCTCCAGTGATGACCGATCTGGCCAAGCTGCCCCACCTGCTCATCGCCGGGACGACCGGCTCCGGCAAGTCGGTGAGTATCAACGCCTTCATCGCTTGCCTGGTGTTCAACAATACGCCGGAGCAGTTGCAACTGGTGATGATCGACCCCAAGAAGGTTGAGCTGGTACGGTTCAATGGCCTGCCCCATTTGATCGGCCACGTCGAGGTTGACGCCGACCGCGCCGTGGGTGTGTTGCGTTGGCTGACCTCGGAGATGGATCGTCGCTACGAGCTATTCGAAACGGTCAGCGCGCGCAACATCAGCGGCTATAACCGCAAGGCCAAGCGCGAACACCGACTGCCCTACATCGCCGTCTTCATCGACGAACTGGCCGACCTGATGCACATGTATCCCGGCGACGTAGAGCGTACCCTGTGCCGGCTGGCGCAAATGGCGCGGGCGACGGGCATCCACCTGGTTGTGGCGACCCAGCGGCCGTCGACCGACGTCATTACCGGCCTCATCAAGGCCAACTTCCCCGCCCGCCTGTCGTTCGCTGTCGCCTCGGGCACAGACTCGCGCGTCATTCTTGACTCGGTCGGTGCGGAGAACCTGCTCGGCCGCGGCGACATGCTCTATCAGGCCCCCGACGCCGGCGCGCCGGCCCGTATCCAGGGCGTCTTGGTCACCGATACGGAGATCGAGCGGCTGGTGGAGCACTGGCGAACGGCCACCCCCGACCATACACCCGTCCCACCGCCGTGGGAGCCGCTCATCGCCCGCTACGCCCTGCTGGACGAGACCGATAGCCTGCTGGAGTCGGCTGTCGAGCTGGCCAAGAAGCACGAGCAGTTGTCGGTGTCGTTCTTGCAGCGCCGGCTACGCCTGGGCTATCCGCGCGCGGCGCGGCTGATGGAGCACTTGTACGAGATGGGCCTGGTTGATGACCCGCAGAGCGGCGGCAAGACGCGGCGCAGTCTGGTGGATGACGAGAACGACGACCCTATCGGCAAGTACCTGTCCGACGATGAGTAGAGCGATTTTGGAAAATCGCTCTACGTGAACGTGATATAATCCGACCCTATGGGTACATTCTTCCGCAATCAACGCCACTTCACCCGTTTCGCCTGGTTCACGTTGGGCTTTTTGATTCTGGTCATCCTCTGGGGCGCGTTTGTGCGCGCCACCGGCTCTGGCGCGGGCTGTGGCAGCCACTGGCCGTTGTGCAACGGCGAGGTTCTGCCGCGCGCGGCGCGCGTCGAGACGATGATCGAGTTCGCTCACCGCGTCAGCAGCGCCCTGTCCGGAGTGTTGGTGCTGGGGCTGTGGGTCTGGGCCTTCCGGCTCTACCCCAAGGGCCACGTCGTGCGCAAGGGGGCCACGCTGTCGCTGGCCTTCATCATCACCGAGGGGCTGTTGGGCGCGGGGCTGGTGCTGTTCGAGTGGGTGGCCGACAACGCTTCGGTCGGCCGCGCCGTGTCGATGGCCCTGCATCTGGTCAACACCTACCTGTTGCTGGCCGCGGTAACGATGACCGCCTGGTGGGCCAACGAGGCCCAGCACGGCCGTGCCCAACCGCTGCGCTGGCGCGGCCAGGGGCGGGTTGGCTGGCTGGTGGGCGTTGGGCTGTTGTTGCTGCTCTTCCTCGGCGTCAGTGGCGCGGTAACGGCGCTGGGCGATACGCTTTTTCCGGCCGGCTCGCTGCGCGAGGGCATCGCCCAGGACTTCCTGCCGACGGCTCACTTTCTGGTGCGGCTGCGCGTTTATCACCCGCTTATCGCCATCGCCACCGGCATCTACCTGGTCCTGGCCGGTCGGGCCATCGCCGCCGAGCGGCCGGGGGGCGGCACGCAACGCCTTTCCCGCGCGCTGATCGCCGTCGTCGCCATTCAACTGGTGGCCGGGTTCATCAACGTACTCTTGCTGGCTCCGGTGTGGATGCAGATCGTCCATCTGCTGTTGGCCGATATCATGTGGATCGCCGCCATCCTCCTCGGCGCGACGGCCCTTACACAAGAAGAGTTAGAACCACAGATTACACAGATTTCACAGATTGCCTCTGGTAATCTGTGAAATCTGTGTAATCTGTGGTTTCCACTTTGTGAGGCGCTATGACAGAGTGGTACGTCGGCACAATGGGCTTTGGCTATCGGTCATGGCAGGGCGCGTTCTACCCCGATAAGCTGCCCAAAGCGCAGCAGTTGGCCTACTACGCCGCGCGCTTCAACGCCCTGGAGATGGACTCCACCTTCTATGGCACGCCCAAGGCTGACGTTGTCGCTCGCTGGCGCGAGACGACGCCCGACAGCTTCATCTTCTGCCCCAAGGCGCCGCGCGAGATCACCCACGACATGCGGCTGAGCGGCCCGGCCGAGGACGTTCTGGCCCTGTTCGTCGAGACGATGCTGACCCTGGGCGACCGCCTCGGCCCCATCCTGCTTCAGTTCCCGCCCGACTTTGCCGCCGCCGAGGCCGACGCACTGGCCGCCTTCCTGCCGCGGCTGCCCGGCGCGGCGCGCTTCGCCATCGAGTTGCGCCACCGCTCGTGGTGGCGCGACGAAACGGCCGACCTCTTCCGCGCCCACGGCGTTTGCTGGGCGGCAGCCGATTACATTTACCTACCCAAGGAGTTCCGGCGCACGGCCGACTTCCTCTACCTGCGCCTGCTCGGCCGCCACGGCCAGTTTGATGACAAGAGCCGCGAAGTGCTGGACAAAACCGAGGAGCTGCGGGAATGGCGGGCTAAGGCCGCCGTCCACAGCGAGGGCGATGCTCCGGTGGACGCGATTTACGCCTTCTTCAACGACGACTACGCCGGCCACGCCCCGGCCACGGCCAACCGAATGAGGGCGCTGCTGGGCTGGGAGGTCGAAGAGAGGCCGCCGCAGCAGGGGCGGCTGTTCGGGTAACAAAGAGCGCCCGTCGCCGGAGTTCCGGCGGCGGGCGCTGATGGTTCACTGCACTTGTCGGCAGACGACTTGGGCCAGGCCCAGGCCGCCGGGTGGGTTAGTAAGCCGCGCCCTTGCCCCCCGGCAGCTTGGCCGCGATCTGGCCGTAGAGATGGCCGGTGACGAACTGAATGTACGGCCCCATCGCCAGACCGATCAGCGCAGCGGCCGTCTCTTATACACATCTGACGCTGCCGACGAGCGATCTAGTGTAGAGCTCGGGGGGCGCCGGATCATTAAAAAAAAAGAATCACGACGGCGAAGAAACAGGAATTGCATCATGAACTAGAGAACAAGACCAAGCGACATGCACAAGACAATCGAACAGAGCGACATGAAAGCTCAGAATCAAGTCGAGTAAAGAGA
>CALLZA010000654.1 GCA_937858165.1 uncultured Ardenticatenia bacterium | reverse complement strand
TTGCTGTAGGTTAGATGTACTGAGTAGTGGTGGTCGATCATCAATGTAGAAACGACTATCATGAACTGATGTATAGTCACGTGTTGATGCGTATGCTTTGTACTGCGGTATGGATTTTGTTTTGTCAAGCAGAAGACGGCATAGGAGATCTAGTACGGTCTCGTGGGCTCGGAGATGTGTATAAGAGACAGGCTGGAGCAGGGCGAGACGGAGTTGGCCCAAAACGCGCTGGCCGAGGCGCAACGGCTGGAGAGCGGCCAGGGCGTCTCTAGCGAGGGGCGCAAGACGATCAAGCTGAGTAGTAGCAAGACGGTGCGGCTGACACGACCGGACGAACCCTAGTAACAGCACGCTGCTCCGGAGGGGAACGGGCAGCAACAGGAGGCAGTATGTTGGGGGTGGGGACAGTGCTTCAGGGTCGCTATGAAATCCGCGGCCAGTTGGGGCGGGGAGGAATGGGGCTGGTCTATCTGGCGGCCGACAAACGACTGGGCAACATGTCGGTTGCCGTCAAGGAGATGGACGCCACGCAGGTCGCGCCGGCTGACCGTCAGTGGACAATTAACGCCTTTCGCGACGAGGCTCAAATCCTGGCCCGGCTCAACCACGTCGGCATCGCCCGGGTCATCGATTACTTCAGCCAGGGCGACCACTCTTACCTGGTCATGGAGTACGTGCCGGGTGAGACGCTGGAAACAGCGCTGGCTCGCGCCCCGCGCGGTTTCGACGAGCGGCAGGCGCTGGTCTGGGCCGGGCAGTTAGCGGTCGTCCTCGACTACTTGCACCAGCAGAACCCGCCGGTGATCTTCCGCGATCTGAAACCGGGCAACATCATGGTGCAGCCCGACGGCACGCTGAAGCTGATCGACTTTGGCATCGCCCGCCTGTTCAAGCCGGGGCAGACACAGGACACGGCGCTGATGGGCACGCCGGGTTACGCCGCGCCGGAGCACTATGGCCGCGGCCAGACCGACGCCCGCAGCGATGTGTACACCCTGGGCGTCGTCGTCCACCAACTGCTGACCGGCTATGACCCGACGCTGACGCCTATGCGCTTGCCGCCGGTGCGGCAACTGCGTCCTGACGTTTCGCCGCAGACAGAGGCGGCCGTGGCCCAGGCGCTGCAGCTCAGCCCCGATCTGCGCTTCACGTCAGCCGTAGGGTTTGCGCGAGCGTTGGGCGCGCCGCTGTCCGCGCCGCTGGCGGCCCAGGCACTGGTCAATGTGACCGAGGTAGCGCCAATCGCCGCGACCGTGCGCAGCCCAACCAACGGCCAACCGGCGGCGGGCCTGCCGGGCTGGGTGAAGGGCTTTGTGGCCGCGCTGGCGCTGGTGGCGCTGTTACTTTTGGGTTGGGCCCTGGTGCGCGGCCAATTCGGCGGCGGCGGTAAGCAGACGATCGCCCCCGTGACCGAGGTCGCTACGCTCGTCACGCGGATCGTGACGCCAACACTGGATGGCGCGGCCGTCGACGCCGACGCCACGACTGCCCCAACTGAGACACCCACGCTTGACGCCCCCCAGGCAACGCTGGCCGTGCGCGAGACGGAGTTGGCAGCCACGGCGGCCGTCATCGCCCTCCGCGAGACGGAGATCGCCGCTACGGACAACGTTGCCGCCACCGCCGTTGCCGCTACGGCTACGACAGCCTTAGCCACAGAGGCAGCAGAACAGATGGCGGTCATTATGACGCGGGCGCTGTGGGACGCGCAGACGGCGACGGCCGCGGCCGTCGCCGTGGCCTGTTCGCGCAATCCGCTCACCCAATTCGCCGACGAGTGGAACCGCGACCGGCTCGGCTGCCCGACGAACGGCGGCAATGGCAGCGTTTCCATTGTCATGGAGAGCTTTGACGGTGGGGTGATGCTCTGGCGCGAGGATACGGACAAGATCTACGCGATTTACAACTCCGGGGCCTGGGCACGCTTCGAAGATGCCTGGCTCGAAGGCGACCCGACCTTCACATGCGGTCCGGAAGAAAGTCCGCCGACGCCGCTGCGGGGCTTCGGGCGAATTTGGTGCGATCATAGCTCGGTGCGCAATGGCTTGGGCAATGCCCGCGACGCGGAATGGGCCGCGCCTGGCGCCACACAGGAGTTCGAGCGCGGCACGATCCTTGTGGCCCCCAACGGCCGCACCTACGTACTGTACAGCGACAATGGCACGTGGCGCTAGATGGGTCGCGGCCGCATTGCTGACGCTCCTGGTTGGCCTGAGCGCCTGCGCCGGGACGCACACTGAGCCGGTTGCCGTCGTTGTGCCGGTGACGGTCATGGTCACGGTCGTAGCTTCCGTCACGCCGCCGCCGACCACGCCGCCCACGGTCGAACTGCCCACCGCTGGATCGCCGCCATCCCGGGCGTCGTCTGCTTCTGTTGCCACCCCGCCTACCACTCGCCCCACCCCCCGGCCATCCATCGTCGTCGCGTTCGAAACTGCCACAGTGGCCGCACCGTCTGTGGCCCCGACCGAGCAACCCGCGCCGCCCAGCCCACCTCTCGCCATCGACGCACCAACACCTACACTCACGGCACCCCTTGCCACCCACGCCTCGCCACCCATCTCATCTCTCTCGCCCGCGCCGCTAGCCGCAGCCGAGCCTTGGATCAGTGAGACGACGATCACCATCCCAACCTACGACTACGAAGTCGCTTTCCTGCCGACCGCGCCTGATGATGCCGTCTACCCGTACCCGCGCCTCGACCCGAGCCTCGTTGGCCTACCGTCGCCGCGAACCTACCGGGCCATCGTGCTGCAAAACGGTTTCGTCGCCGTGACCATCCTGCCCGAGCTTGGCGGGCGCGTTTACCGTTGGGTGGACAAGGTGACGGGCGAGAACTTACTTTACGAGAATCCGGTGGTCAAGCCGACTGGTTGGGGCTACCGCGGCTGGTGGCTGGCGGCGGGCGGCATCGAGTGGGCCTTTCCGGCCAGCGAACACGGGCTGAACGAGTATCGGTCGTGGACGGCGACTACCGGCACAACGCCCTACGGCCTGGCGGTGACGGTCAGTGACGTAGATAGCCGCACGGGCATGGAAGTCGGGGCGACGCTTTCCCTGGATGCTGGGCACACTTGGATCACCATCCAGCCCTGGGCGCGCAATGGTACGGCCGAAGCTCATTCCTACCAGTTGTGGCTGAACGCGATGCTGGCCCTGAACGGTAATAGTGTGTCGGGCCAGACCCATTTCGTCGTGCCCGCATCGGAGGTCATCGTCCATTCGACCGGTGACGGTGGCTCGCCCGGCTCCGGTAGCGCGATGGGTTGGCCATATCACAACGGCCGTGACATGAGTGTCTACGGCAACTGGACGGGCTACCTTGGACTCGTAGTGCCCAACGGTGCCCACGGTGTCACTGGTGGATATTCCCCGGTTGCGGCAGCCGGCGTCACCCGCGGCCGCGATACCGGTTGTCCGACGGGACCAGACACTGCTGTCCGAGCCTGCATGGAGACGGCCGTGGTGACAAACGCGTGGGGACAGCG
>CALLZA010000653.1 GCA_937858165.1 uncultured Ardenticatenia bacterium | reverse complement strand
CCCACCCTATGATCCCCTGTGTCCATTGCCCCCCATAGTGATTTTGTAAAAAAGTGCAGGAGAATAGGCAGAAGAGCTATAGACCCGAGACCACACCACCGAGCCCCGCGGCCCCGCCGCCCCCGGCAGCGCCGGCGGCCGACATAGCCCCGGTGCTGGCCGTCCAGGGCATCAGCAAGCAGTTCCCCGGCGTGCTGGCCCTCGACAACGTGTCGGTGGAGTTCTACCCCGGCGAAGTCCACGCTGTCGTCGGCGAGAACGGCGCGGGCAAGAGCACGCTGATGAAGGTGCTGGCCGGGGCCTATCGCCCCGACAGCGGCACGATCCTGTTCGACGGCGCGCCGGTCGTCTTCAACCACCCGTCGGAGGCCCAACGCGCCGGCATCAGCATCATCTACCAGGAGTTCAACCTGCTGCCCGAACGAACGGTGATGGAGAACATCTTCCTGGGGCGCGAACCGCACCGGATGGGCCTCATTGACTACGGCAAGCTGGAAGAGAACACCCGCGCCGTGCTGAAGCGGCTGGAGGCGGAGAACCTGATCAGCCCCACGACCGTCCTCGGCACGCTGTCCGTGGCCCAACAGCAGGTGGTGGAGATCGCTAAGGCGCTCAGCTACGACGCCAAGGTGTTGATCATGGACGAGCCGACGGCCGCTCTGGCCTCGCAGGAGGTGGCTGTGCTGACCACCCTCGTTCGCCGCCTGCAAGCGCGCGGCATCGCCGTCATCTTCATCTCCCACCGGCTGATCGAGGTCTTCGAGCTGGCCCAGCGCGTAACGGTGCTGAAGGACGGCCAGAAGGTGGCCACGGCGCTGACGAAAGAGTTGAGCATGGGCAGGGTCGTGGAGATGATGGTCGGCCGCGTGTTGTCCGACTACTTCCCGGAGCGCGCCCGACCGGAGGACATCGGCGACGTGGCCCTGCGGCTGCGCGGCGCGAGCAACGAGGCGCTGCACGACATCGACCTGGAGCTGCGTTCGGGCGAGATCGTCGGCGTGGCCGGGCTGCAGGGGTCAGGCCGCACGGCGCTGGCCCAGGCCATCTTCGGCGTCCAGCCCTTCCGCGCCGGGGACATGGAGATCGACGGGCAACCGCAGCTATTTCACACGCCGCGGCAGGCTATTCGCCATCGCTTCGGCTACGTGACCGAAGACCGCAAGCACGAAGGGCTGACGCTGAAGCAGCCCATCAACGACAACGTCATGCTGACGCTGCGCTCGCTGCAACGCAAGCTGACCCGCGCCTTCCGCAACGGCACGAGCGCCGACCGCGATCTGGCCCTGGCGTTGGCCCAGCGGGTGGACGTGCGCGCGCCGAACATGGAGCGCGAAGTGCAGTTCCTGAGCGGCGGCAACCAGCAGAAGGTCGTGCTGGCCAAGTGGCTGGCCACCGATGCCCGCGTGCTCATCTTCGACGAGCCGACGCGCGGCATCGACGTGGAGGCCAAGGCCAGCATCCACGAGCGCATCCGCGAACTGGCCCGCGCCGGGGCGGCCGTGCTGATGATCTCTTCCGAACTGCCGGAGGTCATCGGCATGAGCGACCGCATCATCGTCATGTGGGACGGCACCATCGCCGGCCATCTGCCCGCCGGGTCGAGCGAGGCGGAGATTATGCATCTGGCCACAGGTCAATTAGGAATTACGAATTAGGAATTAAGAATGAAGACAAAGAGAAAAGAGGACAGGGCGGGACAACGCGATCTGCTCTGAATTCTTAATTCCTAATTCCTAATTCCTAATTGCTCGGAGAGCATCTATGACTGCGATCACACCGACAGCATCCAGCCCGTCGCTTCTGGCGCGGGCGCGGGCGTGGCTGCGCGATAGCCAGATTCCGCCTGTCTACGGTATCCTGGTCATCATCTTCATCGCGTCCATTCTGCTCGATGCCGTCTTTGGCATCGACGACCAGTTGTTCATCTTCAACCAGACCATCCTGACCAACATCCTCGTCCGGTCGGTGGCCCTGGGCATCGTCGCCGTGGGGCAGACGTTCGTGATGATCGGCGCGTCGATCGATCTGTCGGTGGCCTATCTGATCAGCGTGACGGCCGTCGGCGCGTCGTACCTGATGGCCGGCGATCCGGGACGGGTGTGGTGGACGGTGCTGGTGCTGTTCGTCATCGGCGCGGTCGTCGGTCTGGTCAACGGCCTGCTCATCGGCCGGATGAAGATCAACTCGCTCATCGCCACGCTGGGCGTCGGGCTGATCCTGCGCGGCCTGCTGAACGCCACGTTCGAGAACTTCGCCGGATCGGTGCCGGCCAGCTTCCAGAGCTTCGCCTACGACACCATCGGCCCGCTGCCCATCTCAGTCCTCGTCCTGTTCCTGGTGGTGCTGGCCGGTTGGTTCGTCCTGCGGCGCACGCGCTTCGGGGCGCACCTCTACGCCGTGGGCGGCAGCGAGGAAGTGGCCCGGCTGTCGGGGCTGCACACGGGGCGGGTGCTGGTGCTGGCCCACGTCATTTGCAGCGCTACGGCCGTGCTGACCGGCCTGTTCGTCGTCAGCCGGCTGCGGGCGGGCGCGCCCTGGGTCGGCACCGACGGCCTCTACGACCTGGAGAGCATCGCCGCGACGGTCATCGGCGGCACGGCCCTCTCCGGCGGCAAGGGCGGCGTGTGGGGTACGCTGGCCGGCGTGCTCATCTTCAGCATCCTGGACACACTGTTCAACCAGATCGGCATCGACGCTTACATGAAGCAAATCCTGCGCGGGGCGATCATCATTCTGGCGGTCGGGTTCTATACCTTCCGCTCGCGGGCCGAGCAAGGATAGTGACGAGTGTGGAGCGATGAAAAGAACCTCACGCAAAGATCGCCAAGAGCGCAAAGGACGCAAAGTGGAGTTCTTCTTGGCGCTCTTGGCGTCCTTGGCGAGCTTTGCGTGAGGTTCTTTTACTCATCACTCGTCACTCGCCACTCGTCACTACGGAGTTTGATATGACACAGATTACCGCCAACACGGCAATCGAAGAGTCCTTGGGGGCGCGGGCGTGGCGCTGGCTGCGGGCCATCAACCCGGTCTATCTGATCGCCCTGGCCTTGCTCGTCTGGGTCGGCATCCGCAACCCTGTCTTCTTCCAGCCCGACAACTTCCTGACCTTCCTGCAACGGGCCACGCCGCTAATGATCCTGACCGCGGGCCAGGTGTTTGTGCTCGTCTCCGGCGGCTTCGACCTGTCGGTCGGCTCGGTCGTCACCTCGACCGTCATCATCGGGGCGATCCTGGCCAACAACGATCCCGGCGCGACGTGGTGGGTCATGTTGGCCCTGCTGCTGGGCGGCCTGCTCGTCGGCCTGGTCAACGGCGCGGTGACAACCTTTCTGAAAGTTCCGTCGCTCATCGCCACGCTGGGGATGTTGCTCGTAGCCAAAGGGGTGGGGCTGCTGTGGTCGGGCGGCGCGCCGCGCGGCTATCTGCCCGACAACTTTCGCATGTGGGGGCGCAGCGGCATCGAAGGGCTGTTCGGCCTGCAAGACTTTCCCTATGCCGTCATCGTCCTGGTGGTGTTTGGCGTCGGCTACTGGTTGCTGCTCCACCGGATGAACTACGGCCGCCAACTGCTGGCCCTGGGCGACAACCCGCGAGCGGCGCGCCTGTCGGGCGTCAACGTCAACCTGGTGCGCATCTCGGCTTTCGTCATCTGCTCGATGACGGCCGTGGTGGCCGGTGTGCTGCTGGGCGGGCGGGGCGGCGTCAGCATCGAGGCGGGCACGGGGCTGGAGATGCAGTCCATCGCCGCCGCCGTGCTGGGCGGCACGATGCTGTTGGGCGGGCGCGGCTCCATTCCGGCGGCCATGACCGGCGCGCTGGCGCTGGAGCTGCTCTTTACGCTGCTTAACCTGCTGGGGCTGCCCAAACCCCTGCGCGACGCTGTGCAGGGCCTCATCATTATCGCCGCGGTGGCGTATGCGGCGTATAGCATGAGAAGAACAAGATAATTAGGAATTAAGGAGGTGATGCGCCAGGAGAGACCCGTCATCCGTTCGGGCGCGCGGCCCGCAAAACCGCGCCAATGTGATTGCACCATATCAAACGTAGCACCCTTGGAGGAGAATCCAAATGAAACCCTTGCGATTTCTGTCTTTGCTGCTGATCGCCATGCTCATGCTGGCCCTGGTGGCCTGCGGTGGTGGCGGCACGGTTGAAGAGACGGCCGAAGAAACGGCCGGCGAAGTAGAGGAAGCGGCCGGTGAGGCCGAAGAGGCGGTCGAAGAAGCGGCCGAGACCGGCGCCGGGCTGGGCATGGAAGCCGCGGCCGTGGCCAGTGAGTTCTTCAGCCAGGAAGAGCTGGACAACTCCATCCGCCTGATCGATGTTGCCCCCGAAGGGCCGGAAGGCGAACCGTGGAACCAGTACCTGGAGCCGAACTTCGTCGATACGACCCAGTACGCCAAGGAAGGCCCCTACACCTTCTGCTTCTCCAACGCCGGCGTCAACAACCCGTGGCGCGTCGTGGGCTATAACACGATGGAAGCGGAAGTGGAGCTGCATCCGGAGATCGAAGAGTGGATCCACGTCGACGCCGAAGGCAACGACGAGAAGCAGATCGCCGATATCCAGGACCTGGTTGCCAGCGGCAACTGCGATGTCCTCATCGTCAGCCCCAACACGACGCTGGCCCTGACCCCGGCCGTCGAGGCCGCTTGTGAAGTGCTGCCCGTGGTCGTCTTCGACCGCGGCGTGCAGACCGACTGTCCGGCGACGTTCGTGCAGCCCATCGGCGGCTACGCCTTCGGCTACACCGGCGCCAAGTTCCTGGCCGACAACCTGCCCGATGGGGCCAAGGTTGTTGCCCTGCGCATCCTCCCCGGCGTCGACGTGCTGGAGACCCGTTGGGCGGCGGCCAAGGACTACTTCGAGAAGAACAACATCGACGTTGTCGAGGTGCAGTTCGGCGACGGCAACAACGACAAGGTGAAGACCATCATCACCGACGCCATCCAGAAGCACGGCCAGATCGACGGCGTGTGGATGGACGCGGGCGCGACGGCCGTGGCGGCCATTGAGGCGTTTGAAGACGCCGGCCAGCCGTACCCGGTCATCAACGGCGAAGACCAGCAGGACTTCCTGGTCAAGTGGCAGGAAGAGGGCCTGACGGCCATCGCTCCGACCTTCCCGACCTTCCAGTGGCGCACGGCGGTCATCGCCGCCCTCAAGGTGCTGCAGGGCGAGGAAGTTCCCGACCCGTGGCGGCTGCCGCAACCAGCCGTGACCCAGGAGAACCTGGACCAGTTTGTGCAGCCCGGCATGCCGCCGCTGCACTACGCCATGTGCGGCTGCGAAACGATGCCCGGCTTCCCCGAGCGGTGGGGCGGGACGGCTTCGGAGTAATTAGGAATTAGGAATTACGAGCTAGGAATGAAGCGGGTGCGCTTAGTTTCTAGCTCGTAATTCCCAAACCACGATGGCGAAGAAGGAATTAGGAATTGGGAACGAAGTAGCTTCACACAGTTGGCTCTGAATTCCTGATTCCTAATTCCTAATTCGTAATTGAGGAGCGGGGGATCATGATCGAGATAGGCTTTCACACTGACGCCTTCAACAGCGCCTATTGGAGCTTCGAGCAGTGCCTGCAATGGGCGCAGCGCAACGATGTCCACTGGATTGAGTGCGGCACGATCGACGGGGTGAGCTGGCTGCACGGACTGGGCTACCAGCCGCACGTGTCGCTGACCGAAGACCCGCTGGCGCTGCGCGAGAAGATGGAGAAATATGGCGTGCGCTTCAGCCAACTGGATGCCGCCTACCCCCTGTCGCTGCCCAACGCCTCGTACCTGGGGTTGACCTATATCCTCAACTCCATGCGCTGGGCCTACCTGGTCGGTTGCGACCACATCGACACCACCGACCACATGCACAAGCCGGCCGGCCTGAGTGACGAGGCCGCCTTGGAGAGCATGAAACGAATCTACGGCGAGGTGCTGGAAGCGGCCGCGCGCTACAAGATGACCATCAACATCGAGCCGCACGGCTACTACACCACCAAGCCGGAGTTTATGGAGCGGATGCTGGCCTTCAGCGATTCGCCCTATTTACGGATGAACTTCGACACCGGCAACACCTTCATCGCCGGCCAGGACCCGGTCGCCTTCCTGAACCGGTTCAAGCACAAGGTCAGTCACGTCCACGTCAAGGACGTCAGCCAGTCGTTGGCCGCCTCCATGCGCGGCGAACTGACCGGCATCGCCGTCAGCGCCACGGCCATCGGCGACGGCGTCAACGTCGACAACATCCGCCGCTGCTTCGACATCCTGGTCGACATCGGCTACGACGGCATCGTCAGCATCGAATGTGAAGGCCAGGGCGGGCCGATGATCGAGAAGAGCCTGGCCTGGGTGCGCGCACTGGTGGACGACGCCAACCGGCGCATGAGCAAGTGACGAGCGACGAAGATCTCACGCAAAGGCGCAAAGAAGCAAAGGACGCAAAGAAGAGATGCTCACGCAAAGGACAAAATCTCATGCAAAGAACGCAAAGCCGAAGCTGTCTCTTATACACATCTGACGCTGCCGACGAGCGATCTAGTGTAGATCTCGGTGGTCGCCGTATCATTAAAAACAAAACAACATGTATAGCACGAGTCGTCGTACAAAGTGAGCAATGACCACAACAACTTAACATCTACTCATACAATAAATAAACACAGGACAACAGATCAATCGCGTAAAGACA
>CALLZA010000652.1 GCA_937858165.1 uncultured Ardenticatenia bacterium | reverse complement strand
AACGTATCTTATAAGTAACTATAGAGACAATTGTGCTAGTCCCATGTCATGAGCACACATGATGAGTAGACTCAGGTATTTATCGCATATAAGTATTTATAATTCCTTATGGAGATTGAGTACATTTGTCTTGATGTGTTTTTTTTTTTCAAGCAGAAGACGGCATACGAGATCTAGTACGGTCTCGTGGGCTCGGAGATGTGTATAAGAGACAGCCGCCGTGGCCTACGTGCTGTGGGTCTATCCCCGGTTGGGCACGCGGCCGTTCCAGGAGCAGTACATCACCTTGATGGCCATGCACCTGCCGCTCCTGGCCTGGGCCGGCGTCGGCGCGTTCCTCGTGGCTGATCATCGCGATCCAGGCAATCGCTTCGCCTTCCTGATCAAGTCGCTGGAAGTAGGCATCATGGGTGGGCTGTTCGTCATCGCCGGCGGCCTGTTCACGGGGATCACGGTCGGCTTATTCGAGGCGCTGCAAGTAAGCTTGCCCGAGCTTGTCATGCGTTTGTTCATTGCCGGCGGCGGCGGGCTGATTCCGGTAGTGGCCACGGCCGTCATCTATAACCCGACGGTCTCCCCGGCGGGGCAGGCGTTCGACGAGGGGCTGAGCAAGCTGGTGGCGCTGCTGATGCGCGTCCTGCTGCCGTTGACGCTGCTGGTGCTGGTCGTCTACATCGCCTTCATCCCGTTCAACTTCCGCCAGCCGTTCGACAACCGCGACGTGCTGATCATCTACAACGGCATGTTGTTCGCTGTCGTCGCCCTGCTGCTGGGGGCGACGCCGGTCACTCTGGCCGAGACCTCGCCGCGCGTAGCGCGCTGGCTGCGTCTGGCGATCATCGCTATCGCCGCGCTGGCCCTGCTCGTCAGCCTCTACGCCCTGGCGGCTATTGTCTATCGCACGGCCATGGACCGCCTGACCCCTAACCGGCTGGCCTTCATCGGCTGGAATGTGGTCAACATTGGCCTCCTGGCGGCGATTTTGCTCTATCAGGCGCGGACCAAAGGCGGCGACTGGCTCCACACCCTGCACCGCGCCTTCAGCCTGGCCACCGTGGCCTACGCCGCCTGGACGCTGGTGGTGATCCTGGCCACCCCCTGGCTGTTCGGTGTTGAGCGAAGCGCGGTTGATGCGTTGCCACCGGAGGTGCAGTCTATCGTTTTCGAGAACCCGGACCCCATCCTGCTAAAGTGCCGGACAAGCCCGCCCATCTACTTGCTTGACGACGGCGAGAAGCGCTGGATCGACACGATTGAGACGTTCACCGCCCGCGGCTACGTGTGGCGCGATGTAAAGTTCGTCAGTTGCGACGCCTTGCGCAGCATCCCCGACGGGGAACCCATCCCGGCCGACGCCGGGCCACCGCCGCAACCATAACCGCTGCGGTGCGTCGCACTTTCTGAAGTGCGTTGCACCTGGTCTGGTAGCACGGTCGCAGCGACCGGCTGCCTGATGTCCTTCAGTACTAGTTCGCGCTGTTAGGCTAATCCATGCAAACGGAACTCACCCACCCCAGCCCTCTGCTCGACGCCCACGGCCGCCCGGCCCAGGTCGGCTGGTCGCGGCAACCGCTGCTCGACGCCAACCTGGAGAACGCCCGCTTCTACGCCCTGCGCCCGCTGCAGCGCTTCCGCCTGAAGCGCTGGGAGTACTACGCCATCTTCACCCCGCGCCGCTTCTTCTCGGCCACCATCGCCGACCTGGGCTACGCGGCCAACGTCTTCGTCTACTCGCTCGATTTCGAGACGGGCGGGCTGCACGAGGAGGGGCTGGTCATCCCTCTGGCCCGCGGCGTCCAATTGCCAAGAGGCAGCACGGTGGGCGAGACGTCGTTCGCCAACGCTAAGGCGATGTTGCGTTTTGTGGCCCAACCAGAGGCGCGCCACATCAGCGTCGAGTGGCCCAGCTTCCACGACGGCCGCGGTATCCGCGCCGACATCCGCCTGGCCGTGCCGTCGGGCCATGAGTCGATGAACATCGTCATCCCCATCGGCACGCGGCGCTTCTACTACAACACCAAGATCAACTGCCTGCCGGCCACGGGGCGGGTGCAGTATGGCGACTGGGTGGAGGAGCTGCGGCCCGACGCCTGCCTGGGGGCGCTCGACTGGGGGCGGGGGGTGTGGGAGTATCGCAGCTTCTGGAACTGGGCCAGCGCGTCGGGCTTTCTGCCGGATGGGCGAACAGTCGGGCTAAATCTCGGCCGTGGCTTTGGCGACCTGAGCCGGGCGACGGAGAACGCGGTCATTCTCGATGGGCGCGTCCACAAGCTGGGCGACGTGGGCTTCGACTACACCTCCGGTGAGTACATGCGGCCGTGGTGTTTCCGTGACGACGCTGGGCGACTCGACCTGACCTTCACGCCCTTCCACGACCGCACGGCGCGGACGAATCTGGGCCTCATCTTCAGCGAGGTACACCAGATGTTCGGACGCTATAGCGGCCACGCCGTGCTCGATGACGGTCAGACGTTGGAAATCCGTGACCTGGTCGGCTTCGCCGAAGAGCATCGGGCGCGCTGGTAGCGCGATTCTGGAGAATCGCGTTACCCCGCGAGCAGGCGGCGCACTTCGACAGCGATGGCGTTCATCCGCTCTTCGCTGACCCGCTCCTCGTCGGGCACGCCCAGATAGGCGAAGACGCGCGGCCCGCGGCGGTCGTCGGGCTGGGCGGCCATACGCGGGATGACGTGGAAGTGGACATGGGGATGCTCGGCCTGCTCGGCGAACTGGACGGCGTAGGTCTTGACGCAGCCGGTGGCCACGCGCAGCGCGGCCGACACGCGGCGCAACAGCACGCCCAACTCGGCCGCTTCCTCGTCGGTCAGCTCGTCGATGGCCACCACGTGCCGCCGGGCCACCAGCACCAGCCAGCCGGGCAGAGACGTGTTGTAACTGTGGACAATATCCCAATGAGCCGTGCGGACGATGTTGTCCCACGGGGGAGCCTCCCCCCGGTCGCGGCGGCGGACGAGGTCGCAGGTCAAGCAGGGGGTGGCGTCAGTCGTTGTACTCACGGGTGCTCTGAGGCCACCCACTCGATCTCCGCCCCCGTCCGGCTGCCCAGCCGCTCCAGCAGTTCGCCGACGTGCTGCATCAGATGGCGGATGCTGTTGATCTGTCGTTCCAGGGTGAGGAGCGTCCGGTCTTCGTGCCCTTCGCGCGCCCACAGGTCGAGCAGCGGCAGCCGTTCGGGCAGGTGGCGCTGGCAGAAAGCCACGTACTCCAGGAGCGTTGCCTTGTCATAGGGCGCGTCGTCGGGCGGCCCGTCGAACTCCTCGTACCGGGCGCGGTCATGCCGCCAGGGAATAAAGGACTCTGTCGAGTCGGCCACGTAGAGGTGGGTGAAGTACAGGGTGTGGTAGACCACGTGCCAGAACTTGTTGTGGTCTTCGGGCGCGTTCCAGAGCGAGTCGGGGCAGGCGATGATCGCCTCTTTGAGCATGGTCAGGGAGGCGAGGTATTGGGAGGTCAGGATGGCGGGTAGGTCCAAAGGTTCACTTGCTGTGGCGCATAAGCGCTTCTAGCCCGGCAGCAGCCCCTTCATCTTGCCATACATGAATCGGGTGGCGCGTTTGGGACTTAGGCGATAGAGCAGGTTCATCATCTTGGCGTCGCGGCCGACGTAGACCTGGAACGCGTCGCGCTCCATGCCATCGATGATGATTTGCGCTGCGTCCTCGGCCGACGTGGTCGGAAAGCTCTGCGATGACTCAGCCGAAGCCGGTGCCTGGATCGTAACGCCGGAGTTCTGGCTGATGTTGGTGGCGATGGCTCCGGGAAAGACCGTTGTCACCCGGACGTTGGTGTCAATCAGCTCCGAATATAGCCCCTCGGTCAGCAGCTTCACGCCCGCCTTGGATGCGCCATAGAGCGATTGGCCGGGCACAGGGAAGAAACCGCCCATGCTGGAAACGTTCACGATGTGGGCTTCGGGGCGCTTCAGCAAGTGGGGCAGGAACGCCTTGGTCATGTAGATGACACCATAGAGGTTAACGTTGAGTACCCGCTCGATGGCGTCATACTGCAAGTCGTTCAGGCGCACAAACGGCTGGATGATGCCGGCGTTGTTAATAATGCCATCGACCGCGCCGTGGGCGGCGATGACTTCGGCCGGCAGCGCTTCGACGGCCTGGCGGTCACTGACGTTCACGACGTGGGCGCTGACCTTACCCGGCTGGCCGGTGAGGGCTACGGTTTCCTGAAGCGTACTCTCGTTGAGGTCTACAGCGGCCACCCGCGCCCCACGCTTCAGTAGCGCCAGTACCAGCGCCCGCCCCATGCCGCTGCCCGCTCCGGTGACAACGATAACTTTGTCTGTTGGCTTCATTGGCTTCACCTTTGGGTGTCATCTTACCACAGAGTGGGAGTGGAACTACTTCACGAGCGATTTCGCCCGGGCTTACTCGATCGTCGCCACCTGAATTGCCTCAAGGTGGACAGCCGCACCGGCGCGCAACGTGTTCTGAATCTCGGCCACGCTGTCGGTGTGGCGGGCCAGGGCCTCCAGCGTCGCGGCGTCGGCCTTGCCGGTGATGGTGGCGCGATAGGTGACGTTGCGCGCCGGTTCGCCGGGCGCGCCGAATTCACCACTCACCTCGACTGCGACGGCCGTGATCTCAATGCTCTGTGCCGCCGCCTCACGGTAGATGTCGTTGCCGTAGCACGTCGCCAGGGCCAGGAAGAGTAGTTCGCCGCCGTTGGCGCTGGAGCCGTAGCCGGTGGCTTTGGGCGGGATGTCGAGGGTGTGGTGCTGGTCGTTGGTGGCCAGGGTGACGTGGTGCTGGTTGTGGCTGTTTTCGACACGGGCGCTGATTTTCATTTGCTTCCTTCAGGTCTTTGCACTGAGTTCACGCTCAAATGCCTCAAAATTCGCTGCGTCACCTTGTCCATCTCTGGCACGGGAAAGACGTGGCCGCCCCCCTCCAGCCACAGCCCTTCTGCGTTGGGCATAGTCGCTACCAGTTTCTTGGCGTGCTCGACCGGTATCAGTAGGTCGTTCGTGCCGTGGATAACCAGTGTCGGTGCCTCTACCGTCCGTAGCCGTTCGTGGCGCGAGCCAGAGAGGGTGATGGCCGTCAGATGTTGCCGCATAGCCCTCAGATTGATGCCGCGCCGATGGCGCAGGCTATATGCCACTACCTCGGCCAGAGCTTTCACGTCGAGCCCTTCGTAACCGATGAACACGATCTGTTTGGCGATGCGTTCCTTAATCAGGTTTCGTTCTCCGCCCATCAGACGGTATCGTAGCAGTGGTAAGCCCTTGATCAGGTTATCAAGGAAGTACCGCGCCGACGTTTGAGGCAGGTCAGGATCGCCGATGTGGCCTGAAGTCATGATGAGGGTTAATGTGGCGACGCGGTCTGGCGCTTGAATGGCGACTTCCTGCGCGATCATACTTCCCATCGACAGACCGATGAGGTGGGCTTGGGGGACATGCAACGCGTCCAGGACGGCGAGGGCATCCCCGGCCATGTCGGCCAGGGTGTATGGCTGTCGTCTAGACCAGTTCTCAACCCAATCCGACATGCCTGTGCCGCGATGATCGTAACGAATGACCTGGAATCCGGCCTCGACAAACGTGCGCACGAAAGACGGCGGCCACATTAGTCCATCGCCGCCCATGCCTACCAGTAGCAAGACGCAGCCTTTCGGCAGGCCCTGGGGCGAAATGCGCTCGTACCAGATTGGCACATTGCCCGACGCCCAGCCGGTGTCGCCACCGACTACGTGCGACAGATCGCCGGCCAGGACGCGGTCGATGATGGCGTCGGTATCGGGCGGTAATTTTGGGCCGATCATTTGCATAAGGCTCTGAGGTTGGCCGACAACCTCAGTAGGTCTTAACTTTCGAACAACGGTCGCATCGCCAACCGCTCCACCTGGGCGCGCATCTCGTCGTCGGCGATAGGCCCGGTGTAGCGCGCCGCCGCGTCCAGCACGCGGGGCAGGATGTGGATGTCGCCGACGGTGTTGATGAAGAGGTGCGGCCGGCCCAGAACCCATTGCACGGCTGTATCGATCGCCTCCTGGTCTTCCAGCGGCTTGTACCACGTCGCCCGCGTGTGCGGTTCGTGGCCCCAGGGGGTGTGGACGATGGACTTGATTGTTTGGATAGCGACGTTCCGCTCGCGGCATAGGGCGTAGAGCGCCTCGAAGTCGGCGCGGTAGGCTTCGTTCTGCATCATCGTGTAGCTGTAGGGCAGCAGCACCGAGTCGAAGTCGAAGCGCTCCAGCGCCCGGCGGTGGGTCGCCGCCACCGTCCAGCCGTGGCCGGTGATGCCGATGAAGCGCACCAGCCCTTCTTCGCGCGCCGCGATGGCCGCCTCCAGCGCCCCACCCGGGCCAAGGGCGACTTCCCACTCCTGTGGGTCGACCAGATGGTGAAGCTGGATCAGATCGACCTGATCGACCTGTAGGCGTTCGAGCGAGCGGCGAATCTCCGCCAGCGCGGGGCCGGCGGTGCGCTGGCCCGTCTTCGTCGCCAGGAAGAACGGCCGCCCGTGGCGCTTGATCCAGTCGCCCAGCCGCAACTCGGCCTCGCCGTAGCTGGCGGCCGTGTCCACGTGGTTGATACCATAGCTGAGGGCTACGTCCATCGTGGCGTCGGCCTCGGCCTGCGTTCCGTCTGACAAGGCGGCCGCGCCAAGGAGGAGGCGTGTGATGGGGTGGGTGGGGCGCCGACAGG
>CALLZA010000651.1 GCA_937858165.1 uncultured Ardenticatenia bacterium | reverse complement strand
CGCCCGCGCCGTCGTCGGCCAGCATCCGGTAGGCGATCTCCAGGCGCGCCGCGCCCAGCGCGGAGACGCCGAGCTCGACCCGGACGGACCCGGCCTCGTACGGGATCGAGCCGCGGAACTCCACCTGGTGGGAGACGACGATGATGCCGCTGTCCAGCAGCGCCGACGCCGGGCCCTGCCTGAGGAACGCGACGCGCGCCTCCTGCAGGTAGTCGACGATGACGGCGTTGTTGACGTGCCCCTGCGCGTCGAGGTCGGACCAGCGCAGGGGGCAATCGAAGGCGAAGATCCGGCGCACTATGAGGCCAATCGGAGCGAAGAGGTCAAAGCAAGGCGCAATCAATACAGGAAACTAAGCGCTTTTGCCAACTTTCAATACGACCGTTATTTGGCCGCCAAGCAAGGGTACTTGCGCCAGGATGAGGAGCGCTTCGAGAACGACTTTATCCTGCACAACGCCCAAAGCTATGTCTTCCCCGCCCTGTCGCCAACCGAAACAGCGCGGCGGCTGGCCCTCCACGACACCCTGTCGATCCTCGAAATCGAGCGCATGGTCTACCGGCTGCTGCAAGACCCGGAGCATAATCTTAACGCGGCCTACAGTACCCTGGAGGATGACAATGCTCGGGCCGCACGCCAAGAAGAGGACTTCTGGGCGCAGGCCGAGATGTGGCGCGGGCAGGGGCGGCGGACGCTCTTCCTGTCTAACAACCCGACGCGCACCGCGGCCGAGTACGCCGCGCGGCTGTCGCGGCTGGGCCTGCCGACGCCGGCAGAGGACGTGATCAACTCGTCGCTGGTGATGGTTGACTTCCTGCGGCGAGAGATGCCGGGCGCGCGCCTGCTGGTCGTCGGCGAGGCGTCGCTGTGCGCTGAACTGGCCGCGGCGGGTTTCGAGTTGGCTGACGAGGCGGCGGGCGTGGACGCTGAGAGCGTGGACGCTGTCATCGCCAGCTTCGACCGCGACTTCACCTATCGCAAGTTGCAAGCCGCATTCGACGCCATTCGCGGTGGGGCGCGCTTCTTCGCCACCAACGGCGACCGCTTCTGCCCGACGCCCGACGGCGGCCAGCCCGACGCCGCGGCCGTCATTGCCGCTATCGAGGCCTGCACCAACACGCGGGTCGAGGCGGTCGTCGGCAAGCCGTCGCCCATCATGGCCGCGGCGGCGCTGGCGCGGCTGGCGTTGTCGCCGGAGCGCTGCCTGAGGGTCGGCGACCGGCTGGAGACGGACGTGTTGTTTGGGCTGAACGCAGGCATGGCCGCCGCGCTGACGCTGACCGGGGCGACGAGCGCGGTCGAAGCGAGTGCATCGAACATTCGGCCGACCTACGTGGTGCGGCGGCTGAGCGATCTACTTGTGAGGTCGGAAGATGGCTAAGTGGGAGTACTTGGTGCGGGTGTTCGAGTTGAACAAGGAGGACGTCGTCGTCGTCGATTACGTCACGCGTGTCTACGACCAAGGGCGCTGGAAAGAGATGGCCGAGTATGACCCGCTGACGCTGGAGGCGTGGTTGAACAAGTGCGGCGAGGAGGGGTGGGAGCTGGTCAAGATCGAGGGGGCCAACGCGCAGGGCAAGAAGGGGGATGTGGGCGTGGTCTTCCCGCCGTCCTACCCGACGTGGTACCACTTCTATCTGTGCGTCTTCCGGCGACAGGTGGCGGCATGAGCGCTGTCAAGGGGCCGCGTCTCGGTCTGGTATTGGGCGGCGGCGGGGCGCGTGGCCTGGCCCACTTTGGTGTATTGCGCGTCTTGCAGCGCGAGAACATCCCCATTCACTATGTGGCCGGCACGAGCATGGGCGGTCTGGTCGGCGCGCTCTTCGCCGCCGGCGTGCCCGCCGAACGGGTTGAAGAAGAGGTGTTGCGGCTGAGCCGGGTGACGGAGCAGATAAGGCTGGTGGACGTGGATTTGTCGGCCGCCGGGCTGAGCATCCGCGGCCGGCGCATTTACAACTTCATGGCCGACCTGCTGGGTGAGGAGTTGACCTTTGCCGATCTGCCGCTGCCACTGGCGATGGTCGCCGTAGACATCCGCACCGGCCGCGAGGTGATTTTGCAGGGCGGGCTGGTCATCGATGCCGTGCGGGCAACCATCTCCGTGCCCGGCGTCTTCATGCCCGTCGACCTGGGTGACTATCGGCTGGTCGACGGCGGCGTGCTCGATAACGTGCCGGTCGACGTGGCTCGCGGCATGGGGGCGACGCGCACGATCGCCGTTGACGTGCTGCCTAGCTTTAGTGTCAACGTACCCGGCCGCGCTCCGGTGGAGACGGGGCTGCAACTGGCCTTCGCCCCGCGCCAGCTCAGCGAGGTCTACCACGTGCTGATGATCATGATCGCGGCGCAGACAGAGAATCGACTGCGACAGTACCCGCCCGATCTGCTCATCCGACCGGTGCTGTCGCCTAGCATCACGCTCCTGTCCGGCTTCAACCGGGCGGCGGAGATGATTGCCGCCGGCGAGGCCGCGACCGAGGCCGCTTTGCCGGCCATCCGCGCTCTGCTGGCCGAAGAGGACGAGCGCATAGAGAACGAACAAGAGTGAGAATCGAGCGGAGAGAGCATCAACAGATTACATAGATTTCACAGATTGAACTCCTAAAAACTATGTAATCTGTGGACGCTCTCTTCATAAGGAGTGCCATGAACGACTACTCTCTTGAACAACATCGCGTGACGGCCAACGTCGTGCGCGGGCTGTCAATGGACGGCGTGCAGAAGGCCGACAGTGGCCACCCCGGTTTACCGCTGGGCATGGCCGATGTGGCCGTTGTCCTGTGGTCGCAATTTCTGTCCTTTAATCCGGCCGATCCGTGGTGGTTCAACCGGGACCGCTTCCTGCTGTCAGCCGGCCACGGCTCGATGCTGCTCTATAGCCTGCTGCACCTATCGGGCTACGACCTGCCGCTGGAAGACCTGATGAACTTCCGCCAGTGGGGCAGTCTGACGCCCGGCCATCCGGAACTGCACCTGACGCCCGGCGTAGAGACCTCCACCGGCCCGCTGGGGCAGGGGCTACCCAACGCCGTGGGCATGGCCATCGCTGAGCGCTGGCTGGAGGCGCGCCTCAACCGGCCCGACTTCCCTGCACCCTCTACCCATCTGCCCCCTCCGACCACCGGTGCCGTGTGTGTCTCGGGGGCGCCCGTATATTGATAAAAAAAAACA
>CALLZA010000650.1 GCA_937858165.1 uncultured Ardenticatenia bacterium | reverse complement strand
TTAACATTATGTGCTGTATAGTATTTACTATATATACGTGTGCGTACATAGTGCTGGTGTTTTGTTGCTCACTCACTCTATTTATGTATGTGCTATTTAGATGGCTTTCGTTATGCTGAGTAGGTAGTCCGGAGTGTGAGCTGTTCTGGTGTATTTGGTGTTTTGTGTTTTTTTTTTTCAAGCAGAAGACGGCATACGAGATCTAGTACGGTCTCGTGGGCTCGGAGATGTGTATAAGAGACAGCATCACTATCAACGACCCGACGCGCTACACGATCAGCTTCAACGCCGACGGCACGGCCAACCTGCAATCCGACTGCAACGTCGGCGGGGCGACCTACACCATCGGCGAAGGTAACGCGCTGACGGTCACCCCCGGCGTGTCGACGATGGCCTTCTGTGGCCTGGGGTCGTTCGACCAGATCTTCTTGGGCGGGCTGACAAACGCGATGGGCTATCGCATCGAAGAGGGCAATCTGCTCATCGACATGCTGTACGAGAGCGGCACACTGGTCTTTGCGCCGGCTCAGCAATAACGCACGCGGCAGGGCGATTTGCCAAATCGCCCTGCAAAGCGTATTTGGCCCTGGCGAAGCCACCGCTTCGTCGGGGCCAACGGGCGCAAAATCCCCGGCGGCTATTCGCTTCCGGGTGGTTGACCGCTAACATAGAGTCATATCGACGCTGCATAAGGCCGTGTCTCTACCGAGACCGGCACATAGGAGAAAAACGATGGCTATTGGGCCTGTTGAGTACGCCGTCATTGCCTTTCCCGGCAATCGCTTTAACGGCGACGTCGTGCCGGCGCTGAGCGAGCTGGTTGAGAACGACACCGTCCACATCATCGATCTGGTCTTTATCCACAAGGACCAGGACGGCACGTTGACGATCGGCGAGCTTGAGGAGTTGGATGCTGAACTGGGCGCGGTGTTCGCCGAGCTGGAGGGGGAGATCGACGACCTGTTGAACGAGGAGGATTTGGAGGGCATCTCCACGCTGCTGCCGCCCAATAGCTCGGCGGCGGTCATCGTCTGGGAGAACCTGTGGGCCGAGCGCTTTGCTGCGGCCGTGCGCGGCTCCGGCGGGCAACTGGTCGACAGCGGTCGCATCCCCTACGAAGTCGTGCTGGGAGCGTTGGAGTACGCCGGTATTGAGGCCTAGAGCCACCATAGCATTGCACATCGAGGTAACATTATGAGACGATCCCGTACCGTCAACGTCAATACGCGCCGCGGCCCCGGTCTGATGGGCACAATGGCCCGCACCGCGGTCATCGCCGGCACGGCCACGGCCGTTTCCACCAAGACGAGCGCCGCCATGAACCAGTCGGCCCAGGCCAAGCAAGCGGCACAACAGGCCCAGGTGCAGACGATGGTCGATCAGCAGTTGGCTGAGCAGCAGGCGCAGACAGAGCAGCAGCTGTTACAGCAGCAGTTGGCCGACCAACAGGCGCAGCTCCAGCAGCTGTTGGCACAGCAGGCGGCCCCGCCGACCGCGCCCGCTGCGACCACTTCTGACGCCGACGCGGCCTCCATGCGGATCATGAAACTGAAGGAGCTGGGCGCGCTGCGCGACGCCGGCATCCTGACCGAAGCTGAGTTCGAGAGCGAGAAGGCCCGCATCCTGGCCGGTTAGTTGCCGGGTGGCTTCGCTCTGACATATCGGCGTGGCGCGGCCGACGGGCAATTCCGTCGGCCGCGCCCCTATTGACCAACGTCTGTCCTGCGCACAATGGAGATTACATCATGGCCACCAACCGTCCGCCCGGCGTCACCCTGCTCGGTGCCGTCTTCATCATCCTTGGTTTACTATCCCTCTTTTGGAGTATGCTTGTCTTTGGCTTCGGCGCGGCTACCAGTGTGACCGGGGCGATCTTCGGCGACCAGGCTATGACGGCCGTTGGCGGCAACCAGACGCTGAACGGCATCGTCGGCATTGCCGGCGCGGTGGTCGATCTCGTCGTCGCCTATGGCCTGCTGGCGTTGAAGCGGTGGGCGTGGTTGCTGGCCCTGGTCGGTATCGGCATCACTGTCGTCACCGGCATCCTGGGTCTTTTCAGTGGCGGGCTGATGGCTTTCTGCTGCGGCGTGTTGGGGTTGGTCGTCCCGGCGGCGCTCCTGTTCTATCTACTGCGGCCCGACGTACGCCAGGCGTTTGGGCGGTAATTTACCCTCGTGCGTCGCCCCTTCTGAGGTGCGTCGCACGTTCTGGCGGTGTGGACAAGGAAGGTGCGACCCACCTCAGAAGGTGGAACGCACCGGCGAACGAGAGGGCATGATGGCCAAGAAGAACAAGAACGACAAGAACGACAAGAAACCGGCGCCGCCGTCGGTGCGCGAGTTGCTGCGCGTCGGGCCGGGGTTTGACATGGCGGCCGTCGATGCGCGGCGCGTGGTCGCTGGGCCGAAGGACAAGGTAGCCGCACTGGCCGAGGTCGGCGCGCTGGAGGCGGAAGTCAGCGACTTGCAGGAACGGCTCTATGCTGAGTCGCGCGGCGGCGGCAAGCGGCGGTTGCTGGTCGTGTTGCAAGGGATGGACACCTCCGGCAAGGGTGGGGCGATCAAGGCGCTCGACCGCATCACCGAGCCGCTGGGCACGCGCATCGCCCAGTTCGGCGCGCCGACGAAGGCGGAACTGAAGAAACACTACCTGTGGCGCATCGAGCAGAAGCTGCCGCCGCCGGGCACGATTGGCGTGTTCGACCGCTCGCATTATGAGGACGTGCTCGTCGTCCGCGTGCGCAACCTCGTGCCCGCCGAGGAGTGGGAAAAGCGCTACGACGAGATCAACGCCTGGGAGAAGAAGTGGGCCGATGACGGCATCGTCTTCCTGAAGTGCATGCTGTACATCTCGCCCGAAGAGCAGAAGGAGCGCCTGCTGGCCCGGCTGGCCGAACCGGACAAGCAGTGGAAGTACCGCCCCGGCGACGTGGACGACCGCCTGTTGTGGGATGACTTTATGCAGGCGTATCAGGTGGCCCTGACGCGCTGCTCGACCGACCACGCGCCGTGGTACGTCATCCCCGCCGACCGCAAGTGGCACCGCGACTGGCTGCTGACCCATCTGGCGACCGAAACGTTGCGCGAGATGAACCCGCACTATCCGCCCACGGAGTTCGACGTGGAGGCGGAGACAGCGCGCGCCAGGGCTTCTTGAAGGGCAGAGCGCGGG
>CALLZA010000649.1 GCA_937858165.1 uncultured Ardenticatenia bacterium | reverse complement strand
CCTTTCTCCTCAGCTTCTATCGTGCATTCTTGATTCATGTGTCTCGTCTCGTGTTGGTGGCTCTATGACGTATGACAATGTTTTTTTTTTTTGTACGTTGTTTTTTTTTTTAATGATACGGCGACCACCGAGATCTACACTAGATCGCTCGTCGGCAGCGTCAGATGTGTATAAGAGACAGGCCCAGTCGCACGCTCATCGGCCGCGCCTCGGGCACGTCCCCGGTCAGCGTCACGTCGAGGGCAATGCCCACATCGGGCAGAATGCGGTTGGCCGCCGCTTCCGCGCCGCGCGTGCCAACCTCTTCCTGCACGCTGAAAACGAAGTACAGGTCGTGGGGCACATCGGCCGGCAGCCGCCGCAACGCCTCGATGGCGACGTAGCAGCCGATGCGGTCGTCCATACTTTTGGCTGTCAGGTGATTGCCCTGGGCGGCGAACGGCCGCTCGAAGTGCGCCGCGTCGCCCACGCGCACCGGACAGTCGTGGCGCCCTGTCGCCCCCACATCGATGAAGTGCTTGTTCAACGGGTGGATCGATGAGCGGTCGTCGTTGCGGTCGGCGCCGATAACGCCCAGTGTGCCGTCGGCGAAGCGCACCCGCCCACCTAGCAACGTATGCGGCCCGACGCCGCCGATGTTGGTGAAGCGCAGGAACCCCTCTTGTGTAATGTGGGTCGCCATCACGCCGATCTCGTCCATATGGGCGGCGATCATCACTTTGAGCGGCTTCTCGCCGGTGGCGCGCTTGCGGACGATGAGGTTCCCCATCGCGTCGACCGACACCTCATCGGCGTGCGGCTCCACCAGCGGGCGGATCAAGTCGCGCACCGCGTCTTCAAAGCCCGACGGGCCAAAGGCTTCCACGAGAGAGCGAATCAAGTCGTTCATATTCTTTAATCTGTGAAATCTGTGTAATCTGCGGTTCCCTTCTCTTCTTTAGCGCCGAACAATATCGGGCGTCAGGCCCCGCAGGGCCGCGTCGGCCAGGCGCACGACGTTCTCGTAGTCGTCGAGGCTGATCATCATCGTCGGCGTGTGGGCGTAGCGGCCGGGCACGGCCAGCGTTGCCACCGGAATGCCGGCCGCCGCGCGCTGGATGGCCCCGGTGTTGGTTCCACCGCCGCCGGGCTGGCGAATCTGGTACGGGATGCCGCGCGCGTCGGCCGTGCGCGTCAGGTGGGCCACCAGACGCGGGTCCTGGATGGTGCGGGCATCCATGACGTAGATCGATGGCCCGCGCCCCAGGGCCACGTTGGGACTGACGTCCTTGTCGTTGGGCAGGTCGTAAGCCGGCGTACTCTCCAGCACGAGCGCTACGTCGGGCCGGGCACTATAGGCGGCGATCTTCGCTCCGCGCAGCCCGACCTCTTCCTGCACCGTGAACGCGGCCACCAGATCGAACGGGTAACGCTCGCCCCGCAGCAACTCGATTAGCGCCGCGCAGCCGGCGCGGTTATCCAACGCCTTGCCGATGGCCGTGCGGCTGCGCGGCGCGCCGATTTCCTCATAGGGCGTCACGAATGCGGCGTAGTCGCCGACTTTCACCTTGGCCGCGGCTGCGTCCTTATTCTTGGCCCCAATGTCGATGCGCATGGCGTCAACCTTGACCACCTTGTTGCGCTCGTTCGATTTCAGCAGATGCACCGCCCGCGCACCAATAACGCCGGTCGTCTTGCGCGGCCCGACCTGGACGACCTTGCCCAACAGAGCGCGGTCGTCAAAGCCACCAACAGTGACGAACTTAAGCATGCCGCTATTCTCGATCTCGACGACCAGCAGGCCAACCTCGTCCATGTGGGCATCGACCAGCACGCGCAGGTCGCTCGCGCCCGTGCCGCGTTTCGTCGCCAACAGATTGCCCATCGTGTCGACTGACCACTCATCGACGTGGTCGGCGATCAGATCGCGGATGAGTAGCCGGACTTCCTTCTCCCCGCCGGAAACGCCGACGGCCTCCGTCAGTTGCCGCAACAGGTCGTTCACTGGCTCTCCTCCTGGCGCTTGTCCGGTCGCATCAACTCCTGACGCAGATCGGGCAGGAACGCGTCGTCGAGCCGGGCGATCATCTCGGCTAACAGCCGGCCGGCGCGCTCGATGTCCGTCAGGTCGGCCGTCTCGACCATCGTGTGCATGTAGCGCAGAGGGATGCCGATCAGGCCACTGGGAATGCCCTCACCCGCCGTTTGCAGGGCGTAGGCGTCGGTTCCCGCGCCGGTGGCGTTCGGCTCGACACCGACGGTCATCTCCAGCGCCTTGGCCGCGTCGCGCAAGGCGCGATAGACGGCCGGGTGAATCTCCGCGCCCAAGCCCAGCAGCGGCCCGCTACCCAACTCGCTCAGTTCGCTATCGTTGGTCCCCGGCCCCTTGGCGTGGCTCACGTCGAGAGTCACGGCCACGTCTGGACGCCGGGCGTAACCGCTGGTGTAGGCCCCCAGGTAGACCGTCTCCTCTTGCGCCGTGGCTACGGCGACGACGTCCCACAGGTGGCGGCGCTGCTGCAACTGCTCCAGGCAGATGGTCACGGCGGCCAGCGAAGCGCGGTTGTCCAGCGCCTTGCCGGCCACGCGGCCGTTTTGCAGGCGGCGCAACGGCTGTCGAAAGCTGACAAAATCGCCGACAGAGACCAACTCGCGCAGTTGCTCGCTTGACAGACCGACATCGAGAACGAGGTGGTCATAGGTGTAGGCCTGGCCACGGGCATTTTCGGGCAGCAGCCCGTCGGGCAGACCGCCGAGCACGCCGGTCAGCGCCTCCCGGCCGTGGACGACGGCCGTCTGGCCCAGCAAATGCCGCCGGTCAACGCCGCCGAGGTTCGTCAGCCGCAGAAAACCCTGGCCATGGTGGTCAACGATGCGCGACACCATCAACCCCAGTTCGTCCAGATGGGCAGCCAGCAGGATACTCGGCCGCGGCGACTGGCCCACGCCACGCTTCAGGCCGACAAGGCTACCGACGCGGTCAACGCTGTCTCTTATACACATCTCCGAGCCCACGAGACCGTACTAGATCTCGTATGCCGTCTTCTGCTTGAAAAAAAAAAAATAAAGCTATCCTGCATTCCATCCCCCTTGCCTCCACACTTATTAAATCACACAGGAGCAGATCTGTGTCACACTATGTCTTACCTAATCGTAGCTAAACAGTTCTGCCTGCGCACTGAGATCTCTG
>CALLZA010000648.1 GCA_937858165.1 uncultured Ardenticatenia bacterium | reverse complement strand
CCTACCCTCCCGCTATTCTTCGTGCGTTCCTTTATTGTTTTTTTAATGATGCGGCGACCACCGAGATCTACACTAGATCGCGCGTCGGCAGCGTCAGATGTGTATAAGAGACAGGACATGGACATTGATAGCGTCCAACAGGAGAAGGCGTACGCCCAGTTCCGCCAGGACACGCGCCTCGATGAGCTGCGACCCGATGCCGACCTGCACCTGAGCAATCCGGCCGAGTACGCCCGGCTGCGCGAGCACGTTGCCGCCCACCACTACTACCTGGGTACGGAGCGGCAGAGCGACGTCGGCTACGCCGAGGCGGTCGAGTCGTGGTATGACAGCGTCTATCGGCCGCTGGTCGATGCGATCGAAGCCCAGGGGCTACGTCGCCAGTTTCCGGGCATGACCGCCGCCGACCTCTATCTGCGCGTCAGTGAGTACCAGTGGCTCGTGCGCGAGGCGGCCCAGGACGCCATCGGCGACGACGAGGCGCGCGACGAGGCCACCGACCGCATGGCCGACATCTACACCCAGCGCGTCGTCCGTCGCGTCATCCGCACCCTGCGCGGCGCGAACTGGATCGACACGATGATCCGCGACAAGGAGTACGCCGCGTTCCTGGAAAAGACAGGGCTGCTGAACATGCGGCCAGAGGCACAGGTGCTGGCCAGTCTGCCCGGCAAGTACGAGAAGATCCTCCACCACATCGACGTCCACCACTACTACCTGGGGCTGGAGCAGCAGCGCGACGTGGTCTATGGCGAAGCCGTCGCCTCGTGGTACGACAACGTCTACCTGCCGACGGTCCGCGACGTGCGCGAGCAAAACCTGTTGGCCGACTTCCCCGGCCGCACCGAGACCGACGCCTACATCTGGCTGGTCGAACACCGCGCGGCACTGGAAGCCGCGCCAGGGTAGGGGCGGGTCTGAGACCTGTCTCTACGGCTTGCCTTGCGCCGCCCGCCCAATCGGCGAGTCGGGGTTCAACGCCGCCGCCCGCGCCAACGCCGACTGCGCCCCGGCCTCGTCGCCGGCGGCCCGCAGCGCCAACCCTTGATAGTAGTGGGTCTCCTCCACGTTTTGTCCCCCCTGGTTGCCCAACGTCGCCTCGGCCAGGGCCAGCACGTCGGCGTGGCGGCCGATCGCCAGATAGGCCTCATAGGGCGCAAACTGGTACCACAGTGTCCGCGGCGGCAGGCCCAACCGTCGCGCCTCGTCGAAGGCCGCCGCTGCCACGTCGTAGAGCGCCGTGTCCCCCTGCGCCCCTAAAGCGGTCAGGCTCGCCCCCAGGTTGAACCAGGCGAAGGCATCGTCTGGCTGTTGCTCCACCGCCGCCCGCGCCCGCTCGGCCGCTCGCGCCCACATCGCCCCAGCGTCGGCAAAGTCCGGGCCGATGGCGCGGGCCACGTCGGCCGCCCGCGCCGGCGGGTAGACGACGACGAATGCGCCGTTGAAGTGTGCCCAGTCGCGGGCCGTGGCATCGTAGCTCACCAGCCCCTCCCCCTGCCACGGCCCCAGGTAGGTGTCGCGGACGCTGAAGTGGCGAGTGATGTCGTCGTAGGCGAAGACGGTCAGGTAGTGGCCCATCCAGCCAGTGGCCACGTCCGGTTCCAACCCCTTTTCGATGATGACCGGGAAGCCCGCGGCCAGCAGCGCGCGCACGGTGTCTACGTCGCCGCCAACATAGGTCGCCGCCGCCAACTCAGTATGTTCATTGACATAACGAACCAGTTCGTCGGGCGAGACGTTGCGATCTTCGTAGTTAGGCCGGATAACCGCGGCCACATCCAACTGATTCACCGCCACGCCATAGTGATTGAGCACCAGCGTCAGATTAGTCGGGCCACAGTTGTTGAACTTCTGGGGGATGATGGGCAGACCGGTGACGCGGCCATAGGGCGGCAGCGGAGGCGGCATGGGCGAAGGGATGGCCGTGGGCGCAAGGGGCGGCGTCACCGCGGCGGCCGCGGCGACGGGCGCGG
>CALLZA010000647.1 GCA_937858165.1 uncultured Ardenticatenia bacterium | reverse complement strand
TGGTTCTTCATATATACTTTCCTGTGGTTCACTTATATATTATCCTCTGCTGTTCTGCGCTCTCTGTGTTCGTTCTGCCTTCTGGTGCTCGTGTTACGTTCCTCGTTACTCACTACTGCACCATCTCGCTCATGTTTTTTTTTTTTAATGATACGGCGACCACCGAGATCTACACTAGATCGCTCGTCGGCAGCGTCAGATGTGTATAAGAGACAGGTCTCGCGGTGCAGCAGTGGAGCCATGCGGGTGATGACGCGGCGCACGCCCAACGCCTCGACCGGCGCGGTCGAGGGTTCCCAATAGTCGGCCACGACATCGGCCAGGAACTGCCGACCGCGCTGGCTCTCTTCGGTCATAACGACGTTGCCGCTGGGGTAGTAGTCGATGCCCGACATCTGGACAACGACACGCGGCTTCTCCCGGGCTGCTTCGACGGCAGCCACGACGGCCTGCCCGGCATCGCGCCGGCTGTGCATAATGCGCTGCTTGCGCTCTTTGGACCACGTGCCGGGCAAGGGGATCAGTCCCTCGCTGCCGATGTTCTCCCCGGCGAGATTGATGATGGCGTAGGCCCCTTCGGCCAGCTCGCCCCAGCCCTCGGCCGTGCGCGCGTCCCAGCCGACGGCGCGCACGCCGGACACAGGCCGGGCGGTAGCCGGCGTGCGGCTGAGGATGATCACTTCGTGGCCGGCGGCGATTAGCTCGGCCGACAGACGGCGGCCGATGATGCCCGAACCGCCGGTGATAATAGTGCGCTTGCGCATCGCTTTTTCTTCACGTCTCCTTCACGTCACTGTGCGGCTTGATAATGCTCCGCCAACTCGGCCGCCCGCGTGCGGCAGTCGTCCGTGACCTTCGCCAACCAGTCAATGATGGGCTGGCCCGCCGGCGCACTCAGATGTTGCGCCGCGGCGGCGTGGTAGCCGGCCAGGAAGTGGCAGAGGACGTCGGGCGGCATGTTATGGTTGATGATCATCCCTTCCAGCCATTGCAGGTTAGGGCCGATGTAGTCCAAATCGCCCAGTTTGAGTGCGGAAAGGATGTTACTGGTGAGGCGGCGGTTGGCCTCGGCCATGCCTTCTACGTTGCGCTGGGCGTGCACCGCCTGCCAGACGTGGGCCTCGATCAGGCCGGCGCGCTCGCGGAAGTGGCTCCACGCCTGCTGCAACAGTGCCGGGGCGGGTTCGGCCGGCAGAACGGGCGGGCGGTTGAGGATGAGACTTTCGATGATCTGCGACGTCTTGTTCAACTCGTGGCCCAGGAAGTGGCCGGGAATGCGCCGGACGAGGTCGGGCACAGCGCCGAAGATGTAGCCACTGTAGCCCAATGGGATGTTGACATCGTGCAGGTAGTAGGCGATGTCGAGGAGCGAGGCGGCCGTTTCCAGTAGCTGCGCCGAGAAGACCACCAGATCGGGTTGCGTGCGCTCGATTGTCGCTCGCAGGCGGTTGGTCGGCACGTCCGCCCCCAGATAGAGCACGTCCCAGCCGCGCCGCCGCAGCAGGAAGCTGACCATGAGCGGGCTGAAGGTGTGGATCTCGCCCGGCGGGCAGCCGACGAGGATGCGCCCAGCGCGCGTCGGCGCGGGCGTGGCTGCCAGCAGCGAGTCAAGCCGCCGCATGGCCAGGGCCGAAGTAAAGTGCTCCTGTTGCACGGAGACGTGCCCCTCATACCACCCCTGGCCGATCTCCACCAGCGCTTTCTGCAGCAGCTCGAAGCACACCGTCTCGGGCGCGTAATAGGAGAAAGCCTGATTGAGCACCGCTTCGGCGCGCCGCTCGTCAAACGCCAGACAGGCTGCAATCCACGCTCGGCGCAGTTCGACGATGGCCCCGCCCGTGTCGATCACCGGGTAAGCGGGTGACTCCACGACGTGGGGTAGAGGGTAGACGTGCAGTGGGTCTTGCCCTTCGCCTTGCAGGCTGTGCCATAGGGCTACGGCGCGACTGATGCTTAGCCCCTCGTCCTGGCGGGCCAGAAGCCACTTGAGGGTGTTGATGTCGTGTTGCGAGTAGAGGCGATGGCCGCCGCCGGTGCGATCCGGTTCGGGGATGCCATAGCGGCGCTCCCAAGCCCGCAACGTGTCCGGTTTCAAGCCCGTCTCGTGCACGACGGCCTTCAGGTTATAGGTCGGAGTCAGATCAGTAGCCATTAGCGATTATTACTCGTCCGCGAAGTCTGAAAGAATCATACCACATTGTCATGGACATATCAAGGAATTGTCCATATATTGATTGACAAACCCTCATTTTGATGTGTCACCGCGTCGACGCTGTGTAATCTTCCCCGGTGGTTCCGTTACAAACTGCATTACAACCGCGCCCCTTTTTCGCTTGTGGTTCACGCCTTTGTAATCCGCTTTACACTTTTTCTGTATTGATTTACCCAGTTGGCCCTCTGGGCCATCGTAAACTAAAAGTGTGTAGCGGAGCCGTCAACGTAGTCGAGGGAGTATCATGAAGAAGTACGCAGTAAAGGTAGTCACACTATTCACGCTTTGCCTGGGGGTGGGCCTGGCAGTTCTGACACTGATGCAGGTCTGGCAGGTACAGGCGGCCGATGATGTACCGGCGCTGGCGTTCCTCGGCGAAGGGGGCAGCTTCAGTGTCGGCGAGGGGTACAACTTCATCGTCAAGGCGCGCCATCCGTACCACTTTATGACCATGCCCGGCCCGGAGTACAGCGCGCGCGAAGGCGAACGCGTGTGGTCTGTTCTGGGCGACTTCGACGCGCCACGGGCCGAGTTCCAGAACACGACTGTCGTCGGCCCGGTGCAAAAGGGGTGCGTCATCGACTTTGCCACGATCGACGACGACGAAGACGAACGCATCAACTACTTCTTGCTTGACGGCGCGGTCATCTATACGATGGGCCAGGGGCTGAGCACGCGCGGGCGCTTCTTCATTCCGCGCGACGGCATGTTGAGCTATGAGGCCAACGACAGCATCGGCATGTTCTTGAGCGTGTGCGAGAAGAAGGTTACGCTGACGCCGACGATGACCGTCACGCCGACGGCCACGCTGGAGCCGACGTTCACGCCGTCGCCCACCTTCACGCCGACGATGACCCTGTCGCCGACGGCCACCCTGACGGGCACGCTCATCGCCACGCCGACGCTGACGCCGACGTTGACGCCGGTGCCGTCGAGTACGCCGCTGCCGCTGACGCCGACGGCCGAGCCTGACATCGCCACCGCCACGCCCTCGCCCAGCCCCACGGCCACCAAGGAGCCGCGGCTGCCGGCCTGCTTGCGCATCAACTTCGACGTCGGTGGGCAGGAAGCCAGGCGCGGCCTCTACATCGCCCAGGAGGTCGGCGGGCGTTTCCTGGTCGGCTGGGAGGCCGATGACGGCTGGCAGGACAGCGGCTGGTTCTACGACATCGACATTACCTTCCCGGCCGTCTACGTGGAAGTGCTCTACTACCATGGCCCGGGTGCGGAGCCGGTGCGCATGAAGATGCTCAACCCCGCGCCGGACGTGGATGCCGGCTGGCTGGCGCGCGGGATGTGTCACGCGCTGGAAGTGGGCTGGCCGTAGGAGAATTAGGAATTACGAATTAGGAATTAGGAATGCAGAACCGTCTGCATTCCTAATTCCTAATGGCAATGAGGACGGTGTGGCGACCCATGACCTGAGTCAGGAACACCGTGGCTTCGTTGTCACCGCGCAGGCGCAGGGCTTGCCGCAGCGCTTCTGGCTCCAGCGGCGAGCCTCGTTTTTTGATCGTCACCCGCCCGATGCCGCGCTGCCGCAGATAGGCGCGCAGGCGCTTGAGCTGGAACGGGAAGTAGTCGTCGATGGTGAAGGCGCGGGCGAAGGGCTGTCTCTTATACACATCTGACGCTGCCGACGAGCGGTCTAGGGTAGATCTCGGGGGGCGCGGCATCATTAAAAAAAAAAAAAGTAGAAAGCGAGGTGTGACGAGTAACAGATAAGAACAATACAGAAAACGAGAACAAAAAAAAGAGACCACTGAGTGGGCGACAAACGG
>CALLZA010000646.1 GCA_937858165.1 uncultured Ardenticatenia bacterium | reverse complement strand
GATCTGGTGTTAGTATGTGTGTATGGTATAGTAGTTGTTAGCGGAGATGATATGACTTGTGTAGTCTTGTTTTTTTTTTTTCAAGCAGAAGACGGCATACGAGATCTAGTACGGTCTCGTGGGGCTCGGAGATGTGTATAAGAGACAGCCTGAATGAAGGGCACGCCTTTGTATTCGCTGGCGAGGCAGAGGATGGTGATCGGGCGCGGGTCGGGCATTATCGTTTCACTCCTGTTTGCTGGAAAGGAGGGTATTGTAGCAGTAAACACGCGCCCGGCTCAACAACCGGTCAGTCCGTATCGAAAGAAGGCTCTCCCCATCACACCCTCAGCCCCCGCGAACAAGAAGTCATCCGTCTAGTCATGAAAGGGCTATCGACGCGCGGCATCGCCGCAGTCCTGGAAATAAGCCCCTGGATGGTCATCACGCATCTGCGGCGTATATTTTCCAAACTTAACGTCAATTCGCGGGCAGAGATGGTGGCCTGTGTCCTCAAAGAAGGCGCATTGAGTCCGTCAAGCGGATCGCCTTAAGTTAGCCTGCATCGGCTGTCCCTCGCGCCTGAAGACATTCACCAATCATCATATCAAAATGACACTGGGCGATCGCCGCGCAGGACTTGCGTTTGCGGCCATATGCGATAAACCTTGATGCTCCGGGCCTCAAACGACCCCATGAATCACACACACGACACAGCGACAGGCCGCCATGACACAGCCAGTCATCGAAACAAACGATCTATCCGTGTATTACGGTCGGAACCGAGGCATCCACAACCTCAATATGACCGTATTGCCGGGCGAAGTCTACGGCTTTCTAGGCCCCAACGGCGCCGGCAAGACGACGACCCTGCGTGTGCTGCTCGACATCATCCGGCCCAGCGCCGGTCGCGCGGCCGTCTTTGGCCTCGATTGCCAGAAGGCTGGGGTGCAGATTCGCCGGCGGGTTGGTTACATCCCCGGCGAACTCAAGCTCTACCCGCAGTTGCGGGCCGATGAGTACTTCGATATGGTCGCGGCCGTCAGCGGCCATGCGGTTGACGGGGCGTACCGGCGCGCCTTATGTGATCGTCTCGACCTGGATCCAAGCCGGCCGATGAGGACGTATTCGCGCGGCAACAAGCAGAAGGTGGGTCTGGTCGCGGCGTTCATGCGCCGCCCTGACTTGCTGATCCTTGACGAGCCAACAAGTGGCCTCGATCCGTTGATTCAGCAGCACGTCCTGGAGCTGGTGCGGGAGGCTCGCGCAGATGGCCGGACGGTTTGCTTCTCCTCCCACGTGCTGTCAGAGGTGCAAGCGGTGTGCGATCGGGTCGGCATCGTTCGCAAGGGGGAGATCGTCGCCACTGAGCGCGTCGAGGCCATCATCCGGGGTCGGTTCGACCGCTTGCGGTTGCGGTTTGAGCGGATGCCGCCGCCCGGCGCATTCGAGCGCGCCGGAGTGGCCGAAATCGACCGCGCCGGCGACTGGATCGCGTTGGAGATACGTCAGAACTTGAACCAGGTTCTGGCCGACGCCGTGGCTTATGGCGTGCTGGAACTGGACAAGGACGTCGTATCGCTGGAAGAGGTGTTCATGGCCTACTATAGCAAGGATGGGGAGGGTCGCGATGAGCCTGTTGCTGCATGAACTGCGGGTGCGCCGTGGGGCTATGGTCGGCTGGGCGCTCGGTCTCGGCCTGTTTCTGTCGCTCTACACGACCATCTACCGGTTCTTGCCGGCAGAGGTGCGCGAGATGGATGTCCGCGCGCTGGCCTTCCTCAACTCGCTCGGCATCGAAACCTTTGCCACGTTTGAGGGGTTCATTCTGGGAACGGCGTTCAACTTCGCGCCGTTGCTGGTGGGGCTGTTCGGCGTCATCATCGGCGTCGGCGCGCTGGCCGGTGAGGAGGATGAGGGGATGCTGGAGCTGCTGGCCGCGCTGCCCGTCTCGCGGGTGCGGTTGCTGCTGGCGAAGGCGGCCGCGCTCTTCATCGCTGCCCTGGTCGTGATGGCTGTGGCCGGAGCCATCCAGGCGATTGTGTTCACGCTGTGGCAGATCGACACGCCGGTCACGGCCCTCGACCTATTCCAGGTCGCTGTGAGCCATTGGCTGATCGCCTTTGTCTTCATCACCTTCTCGCTCTTTATCGGCGCGTACTTGCCCGGACGCGGCGCGGCGCTGGCGACGGCCACGACGGCCCTGTTCGTCAGTTTCTTTGGCGACAACCTGGCGGGGATGGCCCCGGTTCTGGAACCGCTTCAGCCGTTTCTGCCACACGCTTACTTCGAGAACGTGGTGCAGATGTTAACAGGTGAGGTGGCCTGGCGAGACGTGACCATCCTCCTGGCGCTGGGCGGGGGGTTTCTGCTGGCAGCGGTTCTCAGCTTCCGCCGGCGCAATCTGACGGTGGGGGCGTGGCCGTGGCAACGGCCGCGGGTTGCGCCCTAGCCCCTTCTGCCTCCGGCGGTTTCAGCCGGTACAGATTGCGCCGCCCCTGTTTGCCGGGGGATTCGAGCAGCCCCATCCGCTGGAGCGAGTAGGTCGCCTTGGCCGCCAGGTGGCTGTTCCAGCCGCCGGTCTGGGCCAGGTCGGCGTTGGTGAACAGTTCCGGCAGCGACGGCAGCAAAACGAGGTAGTCAGCCGGCGCGCCAAAGACAGCCGCCCCCCGAACGCCCACCAACCGCCTGTCAACCAGGCTCCATCGGCCGCGCCGCCAACTCCCCTGCCCGTCGTCGCGCCACACCTGCTCTTCCTGAATCAGCAGCACTTCCAGCGTTAAATTGGGGTGGGCGGCCAGGTCGGGCAGGCGCACCAGCTCGGTGAAGATGTCGTGGACGGCGGCATGCCTGGGCGACTTGCGGCGCGAGACGGGGCGACCGGCGGCGTCTTCGCGCACGATCCAGCGCTCGGCGGGCAGGGGGTGGATGAGGTGGATGCGGCGGCCGTCATCGAGCAGGCGGCGTAATTTCGGCCGCAGCGCGTAGAGGTGGCGCGTCTGGATTTCGATCAGCAGGTCGTCGCGGACGAGGTCAATGACGTAGCGGCCGAGCTTGACCTCAAACTGGTCGCCGGGCTGGGCCAGATGTTGCTTCAGCGCGGCGTGGAGGGAGCGTTCGCTTAACTCGCCAATGCCGCGTTCGTGCCTGGCACTTTCTGGAGTGCCTGGCACGTCGTCTTTGTCGTCTGTTGTCTCGGTCATTGGGCAGGGGGCGGGGGAGCGGAGGGAAAGAGTTCACGCCTGGCAGGCCAGCGCCGAATTAAACTTGTCTGATCTCATTGATCAACTTTTTCAAAGTCGCATTTGGTAAATTTTAGAATGGTATGTCATCAAACTCCACTTTTTTGTCACTCTCAGAGGTATACTCATCTGTGCGAACTTCTTCAATTGAACGAACAAACTTGATTACGAGTAATACCGCACTCACAATCAACTCGCCCTCCTGGTGATTCACAACGGTATTATCATGGGCAAGGCTCTCGCGATTCCGAACATGATTGAATTGCTCCAAGAGACTGATAAAAGTTTTGAGAATACGTTGCGTCATCTCCGACTCGATTAATCCTTCTTTCGCCAGATGTTTTACGTACTGGCCATAAAGTCCGTGAAGTGGAGTGTCCTCACTATATTTGAGACTGTTCTGATCGGAGACCCGGCGTATGAATTTGACAGCATAAGTGTGCAGCCTGTCCAAAGCGGCGACTGGTTCGTTGTTAAGCAAACTTGTTCGTATCTGTTTCTCTAAGAGCGATACCTCGCGCTGGTCTGAGAATGGTTCGATTGCGCCTAACAAGTCGATGGCACTACCGTCGAGAAGCCGTCTTACAATACCCTCGCACTCAGTATAAAGCCTGTCTCTTATACACATCTGACGCTGCCGACGAGCGATCTAGTGTAGATCTCGGTGGTCGCCGTATCCTTAAAAAAAAAAACAAGGTAGCTACACAACACAACGACTGACCTCCACATACTAAAACTAGTATAGACATAGAACATGAACAAACATTGTAGTAAAG
>CALLZA010000645.1 GCA_937858165.1 uncultured Ardenticatenia bacterium | reverse complement strand
TGTTCTGTACATGCTGTGATGCTCTATTGTTGATGTCTATACGTGTGTGTGATGATGGGTTACACTATCGATGGTTTTTTTTTTTCAAGCAGAAGACGGCATACGAGATCTAGTACGGTCTCGTGGGCTCGGAGATGTGTATAAGAGACAGAGGCCGAGGAGTTCGCTCCGGTGGCCCTGCAAGCGTTCACCTATCAGGGCGACCTGTACGGTATGCCCAACGCCACCGAGAACGTGGCCCTGTTCATCAACACCGACCTGGTGCCCGAGTGCCCGGCGACGTGGACGGAGGTCTATGAGATCTCCAGCGAACTGCACACGGCCGACGCCGAGCAGTACGGCTTCGTCCGCATGGAAGGCGACCCGTACCACTTCTACCCGATCCAGACCGCCTTCGGCGGCTTCATCTTCGCCCGCGACGAGCAGGGCAACTATGACCCGACGCAAGTCGGTGTGGGCGACCCCGGCTCCATCGCTGCGGCCGAGTGGTATGAGACCATGGTGACGGAAGGCCTGCAGCCCCCGGCCATGGACTGGGACACGATGCACCTGTGGTTCGAGTCCGGCCAGGCGGCCATGCTGGTCACCGGCCCGTGGGTCACCGACCGCATCGTCGAGTCCGGTGTGCCCTTCCAGATCTGCGACATCCCCGGCGAGACCGAGGAAGCCGGCCGGCCGTTCCTGGGCTCGCATGGTTTCATGATCAGCGCCTTCGCCAAGGATCCGCTCCTGGCGCAGATCTTCCTGACCGAGTTCGTGGCCACGCCCGAAGTGATGATGGCCATGTACGAAGGCAACCCGCGTCCGCCGGCTTTCCTGGAGACGCTGGACGCCGTCGAGGATGAGTACATCACGGCCTTCGGCCGCGCCGGCGCCAACGCCGACCCGATGCCGGCCATTCCCGAAATGGCCTCCGTCTGGGACGCCTGGGGCAACGCCGTCGTCATCATCTCGCAGGGCGCGGATACGGCGGTGAACGCCTTCACCAACGCCCAGCAGCAAATCGTTACCGCCATCAGCGGCGGCTAATGAGTGAGTAGCCAATCACGGCGGCCTCTCGCACGAGAGGCCGCCGTGATTGTTTTCTGAGGTTTGTGGCCGGGCGGCGTGCCCTCTCCGCCCGGCCCTTCCGGCGGTTGCGGTTCCTGTCTTCTGGGCAGGGCCGGCCGGGGCACATTATCAAGGCATGGAAGTAACCATGAGGGAGGAAATTCATGGCTGCCATCGACGTTCAACCGGACAAAGGCCAGTCTTCCCGACGTGAACGGCCGACGACCGTCACCGGGAGCTTGCTGCGGATTCTTGGCCTGATCATTTTCGACGCCTTCGCCCTCTTTTTCATCTACTTGCTCCTGTCCGACGGCTACTGGCCACTGGCGGGCATCATCGGGTTTATCACCCTGGTGATGAACTACATCTTCCTGGCCCCGAGCGCCTACCCCATGCGCTGGATGTCCCCGGGGTTGGCCTTCATGCTTTTGATCTCCGTCTACCCCATCCTGTTCACCATCTACATCTCCTTCACCAACTTCGGGGCCAGCAACCTCTTGCCCAAGGTGCAGGTGATCGAGGTGTTGGAGCAGCGCACCTTTTTGCCGGAGGCGGGGGCCACGCTGGCCTATACGGTCTTCGTCAACGAGGCAAACCCGAATGAGTTCGGCCTGTGGCTCGTCGGCGGAGAAGAGCCGTTCTTTGCCACGCCCGGCAGCGAATTTACGGCTGAGGAGATCGGCGCCGGGGCGCTGGATGCCGACGGCGTGCCGGCCAGCATTCCCGGTTGGCGGCCGCTGACGCGGGCCGAGACGGTGCGCAACATCTCGGTCATCAGCGCCACGACGTTCGGCGCCGAGGAGACAGCCGTCTCCTTGACCGGCCGGCTAGGCGAGGCCGCCCAGTTACAGCCGCGCTTCGTCTTCGACGAAGAGCAGGACGCCATGATCGACATGCGCGACGATGTGACCTACTTCGCCGACGCAGCCACGGGCTTCTTCACCACCGCAGACGGCCAGCGCCTCAGCCCCGGCTATCAGGTCAACATCGGCCTCCAGAACTATCAGCGCTTCCTGACCGATCCGTCGTTCCGCGGGCCGCTGCTACGCATCTTCGCCTGGAACGTCACTTTTGCTCTGCTCAGCGTGCTCTTCTCCTTCGCCCTGGGGTTGATGATCGCCATCGTCTTCGGCCGCACCATGCCCGGCCAGAGGATCATCAAGTCACTCCTGATCATCCCCTTCGCCGTGCCCCAGGTCATCACCCTGTTGGTCTGGCGCGGCATCCTGAACCCGCTGGAAGGCGTCGTGCCCAACATGCTGCAGAGCATCTTCAATCAGCCGGTCGGTTGGCCGCCGTTCTTCGCCGACCCGACGTGGGTCAAGGTGGCGCTGATCCTCATCAACGTCTGGCTGGCCTACCCCTACTTCATGCTCATCTCCAGTGGCGCGCTGCAGGCCATCCCAACCGACATGTATGAGGCGGCCGACATCGACGGCGCCGGCGCCTGGGAACAGTTCCGCAGCCTGACCCTGCCGCTGCTGCTGGTGGCCGTTGGCCCGCTGTTGATCTCGTCGTTCACGGTCAACTTCAACAGCTTCAACGTCATCTACCTGTTCAACAGTGGTGGCCCGCCCATGGTCGGCACGGCGTTGCCTGCCGGCCACTCCGACATCCTGATCAGCTACGTCTATAACCTGGCCTTCGGGCGCGGGTTGGCTCTCTATGGCTACGCGTCGGCGATCACGATCATGATCTTCTTCATGATGGTCGTCGTGACGATATTTCAGCATCGCCGGATGGCAACCTGGGAGGAGACGACAAACTAATGGCCGCCGCATCCACCACCAAAACCAGTTCTCTGCAAGCGCTGCGCCAGAGCCAAAAGGCGCGCTTCCGCATCACCCTGGCCTTCAAGTACCTGATCGCCGCCGTCGTCCTGATCTACTCGCTCTTCCCAATCATCTGGACGATCTCGGCCTCGTTCAGCCCCACGGGCAGCATCTCCGGCCAATCGCTCATTCCCGACCCGCCGACGCTGCGCAACTACGAGCGCATCCTCTCCCAGGATTTCTGGACGTGGATGTGGAACTCGTTCAAGGTCTCGTCCGTCAGCGCCCTTCTGGCGGGGCTGATCACACTCATGTCGGCCTTTGCCTTCTCGCGCTTCCGTTGGGCGGGGCGCAGCCAGTTGCTGCTGGTCATTCTGCTCATCCAGGTGTTTCCGGCCATCCTGGCCATGGTCGCCCTGTTCGCCATCCTGCAACAGATCGGCAACTACATCCCGTTCCTGGGGCTGAACACCCACGGCGGGTTGATCCTGATCTACATGGGTGGCGCGCTGGGTGTCAACGTCTGGCTGATGAAGGGCTTCTTCGACTCTATCCCGCGCGACATCGACGAATCGGGTAAGGTCGACGGGGCGTCGGACTGGCAGATCTTCTGGCGGCTGCTGTTCCCGCTGGTGCGGCCGATCATGGTCGTATCAATGATCCTAACCTTCTTCGGCACCTATAGCGACTACCTGATGCCGCGCATCATGATCACCACGGCCAGCAAGTTCACGCTGATGCTGGGCTTGCAGACGTTCATCGGCGCGAACTACGCCCAGGAGTGGGGCGCGTTCGCTGCCGGGGCGGTGCTGGGGGCCATCCCGATGGTCACTATCTATCTGCTCCTGCAAGACTACATCGTCGGCGGTCTGACAGCCGGAGCGGTGAAGGGCTAAACGATTGCCGTTGCCCGGCTGCCGGATCCATAGCCAAGTAAGAAACCACAGATTTCACAGATTACACCGATTGCGGTCTGTGTAATCTGCGGAATCTGTGGTTTCTTTATTATGCGGAGTAGGAATCATGCGACGTAAAGTCATTCAGCCTCTTTTGCTGGCTACGCTTCTGGCCATCCTTGTCGCCTGCCGCCAGGGGCCGGAAGCAGCCCCCACCCAAGCCCCGACAGCCACCGACGGGACGGCCGCCGCGCCAACCGCCGCGCCGACGAATACGCC
>CALLZA010000644.1 GCA_937858165.1 uncultured Ardenticatenia bacterium | reverse complement strand
CGCGCGGCCCCCGCTGTCGCGGGCCCCCCCCCTGGCTACTTCGGGCGGCGGCGACGCCGCACGCGGGTTGGCCACACAGACCCCCCGGACACCCGCCCACCCCCCCAGCCCCGCCGCCACCGAGGGGGCGGAGGCCCAGGGCCGTCAGCAGCCGATCTAACGGCTGCCCCTTGCTGGCGTCGATGCCCGCCAGTAACTTGTCGACCTTCTTCTCCTTGAACCCTTCCAGTTGCAGCAGATCGTCGCGCCGCAACGTGTAGATGTCGGCGACATCGTGGATGAGCCCCTTCTCGAACAGCAGCGCCGCCGTCTGCGTGCCGAAGCCGTCGATGTCCATCGCCCCACGGCTGACGAAGTACTCCACGCGCCGGATGAGTTGCGCCGGACAGGCGGCGTTCTCGCAATAGAGCGCGACTTCGTCCGGCAACTGGACAATCGGCTGACCGCAAACGGGGCAGGTCGTCGGCCGTTCGACGGGCCGCTCGTGCCCCTGACGGGCGTCGACGATTGGCCCGACGATGTAGGGAATGACGTCGCCCGCCCGTTTGACGACAACGCGGTCGCCGATGCGAATGTCCTTGCGGGCGATCTCGTCGAAGTTGTGGAGGGTCGCTTTGCTGACCATCGTGCCGCCGATCTCGACCGGTTCCAGCACGGCGTTGGGAGCCAGCACGCCGGTGCGGCCGACGTTGACCTGGAGATCGAGCAGCGTCGTCGTCTTCTCGCGCGCCGGGAACTTCATCGCCAGTGCGCCGCGCGGATCTTTGCCGGAGTAGCCCAGCCGCTCGGCCAGCTGGCGGTCATCGACCTTAACCACAACGCCGTCCACCTCATAGTTGATGCGGTTGCGCCGTTCCATCCACTCGCTGTGGACGGCCACGACCTCATCCAGATTGGCGCAGTAGCGATTGTCGGGCGAGACCGGGAAGCCCAGGTCGCGCAAGTAGGCCAGCCGCTCCCACTGCCGGGCGGGCAACTCGCCCCCCTCGATAGCCACCACGTCGTAGCAGTAGAGGCGCAACGGCCGTTCGGCCGTCTTAGCCGGGTCGAGCTGGCGCAGCGAACCGGCGGCTGTGTTGCGCGGGTTCATGTAGACCGGCTCGCCCGCGGCCAGCCGTTCGGCGTTCAGCGCCTCGAACTTATCCAGCGGCAGGAAAACCTCGCCGCGCACAACCAGATGGGCGGGGGCCTGAACCGGCTGCGCCGGATCGACCGGAATGCGCTTGGGCACGCCGTGCAACGTGCGCAGATTGGCCGTCACGTCCTCGCCCACTTCACCGTCACCGCGCGTCGCCCCCTGCACGAAACGGCCATCGCGATAGGTCAACACGACGGTCAACCCGTCCAGCTTCGGCTCGACGACGTACGCCAGATGAGTATCCGGCGGCAACAGACGGCCAAGGCGCGCCCGCCAGGCGCGCAGTCCGTCGGCGTCGAAGGCATTCATCAGGCTCAGGATGGGCGCGGGATGACGCACCTTGGCGAATGCGTCGGAGGGGGCCGCCCCGGCGCGCTGCGTGGGCGAATCGGCCGTCAGCAGTTCGGGCTGCGCCGTCTCCAACTCGACCAACTCGCGGTAGAGTGCGTCGTACTCGGCGTCGCTGATCACCGGCGCGTCGAGGACGTGGTAGCGGTAGAGGTGGAAGTTGATCTCCTGGCGCAGTTGGTGGATACGGTCTTCTGGGTTCATAACTGTTACCTAACCGTTGGTAGTAGAGTGCCTTAGCGCGGCCGAGGAACGCGCTGAAGCGCTCTCTACGAACGAAGAACGGTGGATTAGGGCGCGGCGGCGGGGGCCAGGAAGTCACCGGCCACCCACCCCTCAGTGCCGTCGGGCAGACGGACGCGCCACCATTGATACGCCCCACCGGGCGTTGGCCCTTCGATGACCAGGACGGATGAGTTCTCGCCGGCTACGGTGACCAGGACGTTACTCGTGCTGGGGCCATTGCGGACAGTCACGCCGACGCCCCCTGTCTCGACGACAGTGGCGTAGTAGCCGGCCGTCACCTCCGGCGGCGCCACGGACACATCAGGCGTGGGCACAGGCGTGGACGTGGGCGCGATGGTCGGCGCGGGCACGAAGACAGCTACGGTCGCCGTGGGCACGGGCGGGGCCGTCAGGCGGATGATGGTCGGCGCGACATCGGCCGATGGCTCGTCCGGGACGCGGGTCAAGAAGGCGGCCAGCGCCCATAGGAAGACGGCCAGGCCGATGACGGTCACCAGCGTCCCTAGACCCAGCCACAGCCAGGGCGTCGCCCAGCGCGACTCGGCCGGCGAGGGGCGCTGAGGGGGTGTTGATCTTAGCATAGGTTATTCGTCGCCCGTGTCAGGAGCGATGGCCTCCGCAAGTAACATCGTGACGTCGTCGAACGCCGCCGCGTTGCCGCGCCAGGCGTTCACGTCTTGGGCCAGCCGGTCGAGCGTCTCTGTGCCGTGGCCGGCAACGCTCTGAAACACGCGTTGCAGCCGCTCAAGCCCATACCGCTCGTCCGCCTCGTTATGCGCGTCGGTAACGCCGTCACTGAAGAGGAGCAGCGAGTCGCCGGGCTGCAACGTCACCACCTCCTCACGCAACTCCAGCTCGGGCAACATGCCCAGGAAGCGGCCGTCGCCGGGCAGAGAGACGGGCGCCTGGTTGGGGCGCAGTAGCAGCGGCCGATCCTGAGCCGCCCGCACGTAGGTCAGGCGGCCGCTCGGCCGGTGGAGCACGCCATAAAAGGCGGTAACGAAAGCGTCCATGCTGTAGCCGTCCTCCCCGCCGCCCACAGTCATCAGACCCCGATGGACGGCCAGGGTGACCTCAGCCGGCGATAACGAGCGTTGCGCCTCCTGCATGAATAGCGTCCGCGTGACGGCCATCAGCAGCGCGGCGTACATACCCTTGTCGGCCACATCGGCAATGAGCAGGCCCACATGCTCATCATCGAGCGGTTGCACGCCAAACAGGTCGCCGCCAACGTGGCGCGCCGGGGCCAGATAGGCGGCGAAAAAGTAGTCGTCGTAGCGCGGCAAGACGGCCGGCAACAGACTACGCTGCATCTCGGCCGCCAGCTCCATCTCCCGCTCCAACCGCTCCTTTTCCACCAGCTCAGCCTGGGCCGCCTTCAGACTGTGATAGGCCTCTTGCAACAGGGTGTTTTTCGTTCGCAGATCGTGGATGGCCAACTGGTCGATCGTGCGCAGGTTGGACAGAATGCGCCGGGTGATGTGCAGCGCCAGGTCGGGGTCCTGGCGCAACAACTGTTTGAACTGCTCGGCCGTCAACTCCAGCACGCGCGTCTCAGTCAGCGTCGTGATTGTTGCCAGACGCGGGCTGTTGTCCAGCAGGGCCATCTCGCCGAAGATCTGGCGCGGGCCGAGCACGTTGAGCAACTGCTCCGTGCCGTCCTCCAGCCGGCGCGAGACGGCGGCGCGGCCGTCCTCGATGACGTAGAAGGTATGCTCCGTCTCCCCCTGGTGGGTCAGTTGGGTTTCCGGCGGGTAGGTGTGTGGAGCGGCAACGGCGCGCAGGCTGGCCAGTATCTGGGCATCCAATTGGCCGGCGGCGGTTGGCACTGAATCGATCATTGGGCACGCTCGCTGCCGGATGCGCTCGGCGGGGCGTTCTTGGCGGCGATAAAGCTCAGGAAGTCGGCGAGCGGCCAGGTGTTGACCACATCGCCGGCCGTGGCCCAGCCGCGTTGCGCTGTGGCCACGCCGTAACCCCGATTATCGAACTCGCCCGGTCGGTGGGCGTCGGTGTTGATAGCGATCCGCACGCCCAGCTCAACGGCCCGCCGGACGTGGCTATCGCGCAGGTCGAGCCGCGCCGGGTGGGCGTTGATCTCCAGAATCGTCCCCGTCTCGGCCGCCGCGGCCAGCACGGCGTCCATATCCAGGTCGGCCCCAGCCCGATCGGGCAGCAGCCGGCCGGTCGGATGAGCGATCATGTCAACGTGTGGGTTGCGGATGGCGTTCAGCAAGCGCGTCGTGACCTGCTCGCGCGGCTGGCTGAGGCCTGTATGCAGGCTGGCGATAACGAAGTCGAGTTCCGCCAGCACCTCATCGGGGTAGTCCAGCGTGCCGTCGGCGCGAATCTCCATCTCCGTACCGTGGAGCACGTGGAAGTCGGGGCCAAGTGCCTCATTGGCGGCGCGCACTTCGGCCGCCTGCTGCCGCAAACGCTCTACCGACAGGCCATTGGCCACGCCCAGGCTGACCGAGTGGTCGGTGATGGCCACGGCCTGCAAGCCGGCGTCGCGCGCCGCCCGGGCCATTTCCAGGACGCTCAGCGTGCCGTCGGACCAGTGGGTGTGCATGTGCAGGTCGGTACGGATGTCGTCGAGTTGGACGAGCAACGGCAGCCGGCCGGCCAGTGCGGCCTCGATCTCGCCGCGATCCTCGCGTAGACAGGGCGGGATGAACGGCAGGCCGAGGCGAGCATAGACCTCTTCTTCCGTCGCGCACAGAATCTCCGGCCCGCCGTCGAGCGGCGTGAAGGCGTGCTCATTCAGGCTCAGCCCCTTCTTGAGGGCCATCTCGCGCAGCTTGACGTTGTGGGCCTGGCTGCCGGTGAAGTAGTTGAGCAGCGTGCCCCAGCGCGCGGCGGGCAACACACGCAGATCGACGCCCAATCCATTGAGCAACACAACGTTAGTCTTGGTCGGCCCGCGCCCGGCTACCGATTCAACGTTCTCCAGGGCGGCAAAGCGATCCATGACCGGCGCAGCATCGTCGGAGGCCACCAGCAGGTCGATGTCGCCGATCGTATCGCGCATCCGGCGCAGCGAACCGCCAACCGCCGCTGCCGTGACGCCCGGAACCTTGGCCAACTCGTCGAGCATCGTCTGGGCGATGGGCCAGGCCACGCCGAGGGGGATGCGCGTGTCGCCGTGGCGAGCCAGCGCCTCGATGCCGGCCAGAATCTTGGCCTCCGACTTGGCCCCCATGCCCGGCAGATCGCGCAGCTTGCCGGCGCGAGCGGCCGCTGTCAATTCGTCCAGCGTCGTGATCTTCAGCGTCTCATAGACCTGCTTGACGCGCTTCGGCCCCAGTCCTTCGACACGCAGCATGTCAACCAGGCCCGGCGGAATCTCCTGGGCCAGCTTGTCATAGAACACCAGCCGGCCGGTGGTGAGCATCTCTTCGATCTTGGCCGCCAGCGTATCGCCGATGCCGGGAATCTCGGTCAGCTTGCCCTCGGCAAAGATGACGTTCACGTCGCGGCCGAGAGCGTCGATGCTCTCCGCCGCCTTTCGATAGGCCAGGATGCGGTGGATCTGGTCGCCGCGAATGGCGAGCATGTCGGCTACGCGGCTGAAGAGTTCGACGACCTCGCGGTTTTTCATGGCCTCCCATTATAGCGCGAAAGACCTCAGAGGTCTCAGAAGAGCCTCGAGGTCTTATAACTTCCTTGTCTTTTGGTTCGGCCATGCTATTCTAGTATCCCTCATGGGCCGGTCTTGGCCCCAAGTTAGGCAAGGAGAGAAAGAGATGAAGAAGAATCGTGTTTTGTGGATGTTAGGATTGCTTCTCATCGCTGCCCTGGCCCTCACCGCCTGTACGGCGACGAGTGGCGATATTCAGGGGGCGATTGAAAGCGCGGCGACCCAGGTCGGCCCGACGGTTCAGGCGGCAGTCGAGGAGCTCGCGCCGACCCTCGAAGCCGCGGCGACCGAGCTGGCGCCGACCGTCGCGGCGGCGGTCGAAGAGATCGCCCCCACGGTTGAGGCCGCGGCTACCGCTATGGCCGAAGAACCGGCCGGCGACCTGATGGTCGTCTCGGCCGACTGCGAGGCTGAGGGCTATACCGGTCTGTTCCAGGAAATCGCGGCCATCGATCCGATGACGGTGCAGTTCTCCATGTGCTCGCCCGACCCGGCTTTCCCGTCGAAGGCGGCCTTCACGTCGTTCGCCATCCAGCCCTCGGAGTACCTCGAGTCCACCGGCGGCACCGGCGACCTGCTGGAGAAGCCCATCGGTACCGGCCCCTACATGGTCGAGAACTGGAGCCGCGGCGAAGAGCTGGTCTACACAAAGAACCCCAACTATTGGGGTGATGCGGCTTTCGCCGACACACTCGTCTTCCGTTGGCAGACCGAGTCCGCGGCGCGCCTGCTGGAACTGCAGACCGGCGCGGTAGACGGTATCGACAACCCGGCCCCGGATGACTTCGAGACCATCGCCGGCGACACCAACCTGCAACTGTTGGAGCGTCCGGCCCTCAACGTCTTCTACGTTGGTATGAACAATACCTTCGCCCCGTTCGACGATGTTCTCGTCCGCCAGGCGATCGCCATGGGCATCGACCGGCAGCGCATCGTCGACAACTTCTACCCGGCCGGCTCTGAGGTCGCGTCGCACTTCACCCCGTGCTCCATCCCCAACGGCTGCGCCGGCGAGGCGTGGCACGAGTTCGATGTCGAAGCCGCCCGCGCCCTGCTGGAAGAAGCGGGTCTCGGCGACGGCTTCGAGACGACCATCACCTATCGTGACGTCGTCCGCGGCTATCTGCCCGACCCCAACATCGTCGCCCAGGACATTCAGGCCCAGTTGCTGGAGAACCTGAACATCACGGCCGAGATCGTGGTCATGGAGTCCGGCGCGTTCCTCGAAGCGGCCGACGCCGGCGCGATCGAGGGGTTGCACCTGTTGGGTTGGGGCGCTGACTACCCCGACATGACCAACTTCGTTGACTACCACTTCGGCGCCGGTTCGTCGGCCCAGTTCGGCGACCAGTTCGACGAGCTGACCACGGTGCTGGCCGAGGCTGCCTCGCTGGCCAGTGATGACGACCGCGCCCCGCTCTATGAGCAGGCCAACAACCTGATCCGCGACCTGGTGCCGATGGTTCCTGTGGCCCACGGCGGTTCCGGCGTGGCCTATCTGGCCTCGGTCACCGAGCCGCACGTCAGCCCGCTGGGCAACGAGTCCTTCGCCCGTATGAACCCCGGCAAGGACACCTTCGTCTGGATGCAGAACGCTGAGCCGATCAGCCTCTACTGCGCCGACGAGACCGACGGCGAGTCGCTGCGCGCTTGCGAGCAGACGACTGAAGCGCTGCTGGCCTATGAGGTCGGCGGCACGGCTGTTGAGCCGTCGCTGGCCACGGCCTGCACGCCCAACGAAGACCTGACCGTCTGGACTTGCACCCTGCGTGAAGGCGTCACCTTCCACGACGGGTCGGCCCTGGACGCCAATGACGTCGTCATGTCCTACGTGGTGCAGTGGGATGCTTCCCATCCGTTCCACGTCGGCAACACCGGCGCGTTCTCCTACTTCTCGGCGCTGTGGGGTGGCTTCCTGAACGCCCCGCCGGCCGAAGGGTAGGCCCGCCGGCACGCAAGCGTGAGCTTGCTTTCTAACTGATCGCCGCAGGCGGGATGGATGGCCGCGTCCTCCATCCCGCCTGCCCTTTTCGACCGAGGGGCAAACATGACCCAATACACGATCCGCCGGCTGTTGGCGGCTATCCCAGTGGTCATCGGTGTTCTAATCGTCACCTTCGCCCTGGCCCGCGCCATTCCCGGCGAGCCTTGCACCGCCATGTTCGGCGAAAAGGCCACGCCCGAAGTATGCGCCATCTTCAACGCCGAAAAGGGACTAGACAAACCGCTGTCGACGCAGTTCCTCATCTTCGCCCGTGACATGCTGCGCGGCGACTTCGGCGACTCCATCCGCTTCAAGCGGCCAGTCATGGAGATCCTCATCGAGCGCCTGCCGCAAACGATCGAGTTGGGCATCGCCTCGGTCGTGATGGCTATCAGCATCGGTATTCCTCTCGGCATCATCTCTGCCCTGCGGCGCAACTCGCCGACCGATGTGGCGACGATGATTGGCGCCAATATCGGCGTGTCCATGCCTGTCTTCTGGCTGGGGTTGATGCTTATTTACGTCTTCGCCCTGCTGCTAAAGGATACGCCGTTCCAGTTGCCGGCCAGCGGCCGCCTCTCGGCCGGCGTCAGCGCCGTGCCGTTCTATGAGGTTTATGGCTGGCAGCTGACCGAAGGCACCTTCAGCGCCGGTCTGGCGGAGTTCATCAGCAACTTCTACATCTTTAACTCGATCATTACCGGCGCGTGGGACGTACTGGCCGACGCCGTCCGCCACCTGATCCTGCCCGCCGTCGCTCTGGCGACCATCCCCCTGGCTATCGTCGCCCGCATGACCCGCTCGGCCATGCTGGAGGTGCTGGGCCAGGACTACGTGCGCACCGCGCGAGCCAAGGGGCTGCGCCAGCGTCAGGTCGTCATGAAACACGCCTTCCGCAACGCCCTACTCCCTATCGTGACCATCATCGGCCTGCAATTCGGCCTGGTGCTCAGCGGGGCCATTTTGACCGAGACGACCTTCGGGCTGGCCGGTGTCGGCCGCAGCCTCTACGAAGCCATCACCGCCCGCGACTACCCCATCATCCAGGGCTTCGTTGTCGTCATCGCCGTCGGCTACGTCATGGTCAACCTTATCGTTGACCTGTCCTACGCCATTCTGGACCCGCGCATCCATTTGGACTAACCACCATGTCACTCGCGTCCGAGCCAACACCGGTCACCACCCTGCCGCCGCTGGACGACGCCGCCGTCGCCAGTATCGGCGACTATCGCGCCAATACGCTGTGGCGGCTGACACTGCGGCGGCTCTTCCGCCAGAAGTCGGCCGTCGTCGGCATGATCCTACTGGGCACACTGCTGTTCAGCGCGCTCTTCGCCCCGCTTATCGCTCCCTATGACCCGGAGCAGCCGCTCATTGGGATTGAGAACGTCGGCAAGCGCGACGGCCCGTGCATCCATCTGCTGGGTTGCCCGACCGACCAGCCGCAGCACATCATGGGCATCGACGGCAACTTCCGCGATGTGTTCAGCCGCATTATCTACGGCACGCGCGTCTCGCTCTATGTCGGCTTGCTGACCGTGGGCTTCGCCGTCATCACCGGCACCCTGCTGGGGGCCATCGCCGGCTTCTTCGGCGGCTGGGCCGACAACTTCATCATGCGCATCCTGGACGTCGTGCTGGCCTTCCCATTCCTGCTGTTGGCCATCGCCATCGTCAGCGTGCTGGGCCCGGGGCTTACGAACGCCATGCTGGCCATTGCCATCATCAGCATCCCCTCCTACGCCCGCGTGACGCGGGCCAGCGTTCTATCAGTGCGCCAGATGGACTTTATCGAAGCGTCGCGCGCGCTGGGGGCCAGCAGTTGGCACATCCTGTTCAACCGCATCCTGCCCAACGCCCTGCCACCGCTGATCGTCGTGGCCACGCTGGGCATCGCTACGGCTATTTTGGACACAGCCGCCCTGTCATTCATCGGCTTGGGGGCGCAACCGCCGACGCCGGAGTGGGGCGCGATGCTGGCCCAGGAGCGCAATCAGGTCTTCAGCGCGCCGCATCTCGTCTTTTTCCCCGGTCTGGCCATTATGCTGACCGTGCTGGCCTTCAATCTACTGGGCGACGGTCTGCGCGACGCGCTTGACCCCCGCCTGGTCCACGGCAGCGGTGTGGCCAAAGAGTAAGAGGCTCACGCCAAGAACGCCACGGAAGCAAAGAGCGCAAAGAAGAACATTATTTCTTCTTTGCGCTCTTTGCTATCTTGGCGTCCTTTGCGTGAGCTCTTCTACATTTACTCGATAGGCTCGCCAGTGTACGGCTCCACGTCGGTCGCCTCGGGGCCTTTCTGGCGGGTCTCCACGTCGTAGAGGACCCACTGCCCTTCTTCGTACCCCTCGACCTCGCCGACGGTGGCCGACTTGTGAAAGAAGATCTCCTCGCCCGCGCCGCGGACGATGAACCCGTACCCCTTCTTATCGTTGTACCACTTGACGAGGCCGATGTACTTACCTGTCATCGGGTCGATCTGGATGGTCTCTGGCCCGACGATCTCCTGTTCGCGCTCCTGTTCGCGCTCCCGTTCGCGCTGCGGTTCGCGTTCGCGCGACGGGGCATAGCTGTCACCCGACGACTGCTCGCCACTCGGCTGCCAGTCGCGTGACTCCCGCGGCTCGCGCGATTCGCGCGGCGCGCGGGCGGCCACAGCCGGCAACTGCGCCAGCGCCGTTGGCTCGATGGGCAGCCCGGCCTGACTCAGCCGGCGCTGCATCTCTACGGTGAACACGAAGCGTTCCCCTTGCTCATTCTCTTCCCAACGATCACGAAAGTTCATATTGTTCTCCGATCAGCTATAGTCGTAGCGCGGGTTGCTCTACCCGCGTCATTATCGTCGCTAGAGGGCGGGTAAAACATCAGGACTTCTTCGTCCTTGTTGTCTTTTTCTCTTCCTTGGCCACGGGCGGTGGCGGTTCGGCCGCAGCCGGCGTCACTTTCTTGGCCGCTTTCGGGGGAGCGGGTTGTTTCGCCGGCGCGGGCGACTTTCTCGCGGACGATTTGCCAGCGCGCGGCGCGGCCTTAGGAGCCTCCGCTGGCTCGTCTATCGGCAACGCCATCTGGGCCGGCGGCTCGGCCGTTTTCGTGGCCGCCGGCTTCTCCGCCGACGCGCGAGCGCGTTTGCCGCCATTGCCATTGGAAACGGGCGCGGCGGACGGCGGGGGGGTGGCCTGAGCGCCGTTGTCCCCGGCCGCCTTGGGCCGGGCGCGCCGGCTCTCCGTCGCGGCGGGCGACGCTGCTTTCTTGTCGCCGGCCCCCTTTGCTGCGGGCAGGACAATACCTGTCTCTTATACACATCTCCGAGCCCACGAGACCGTACTAGATCTCGTATGCCGTCTTCTGCTTGAAAAAAAAAAAAACACGATAGCATACGACGCAAGACTAGACGTGATCAAACAACATCATAGAATAAACATGAGTAAACCAGTAGACTCTAGTACTAAACATATCAATACAGCCTGTACCCAC
>CALLZA010000643.1 GCA_937858165.1 uncultured Ardenticatenia bacterium | reverse complement strand
TAGCGGATAGCTATGCCTCAATGAGGAAAGACGATCGGTGGTGCGATGGGGGGGGGGGGGTTTTGTTTCAAGCAGAAGAAGGCATCCGAGAGCTAGTACGGTCTCGTGGGCTCGGAGATGTGTATAAGGGACAGCTCGGGCTCGTACCCCCGGCCTTGGTGGTGGTGGTCGCGTTCTCCGACCCGCTGTCGTCGCTGCCACACCCTGCGGCCAGGAGCGACAGCACAGCGAGCACGGCGCACAGCCAGGCGAGGCGATTTCGATTCTTCACGTAGGAGGCCCTCCTCGGGCGTCGTTGGGGCTGTCTCTTATACACATCTGACGCTGCCGCCGAGCGATCTAGGGTAGATCTCGGTGGTCGCCGTATCATTATACAAAAAAACTAGACTCAGGCGTCAGTTGCGACGTAGTGTTCCGTATATCGCCCGACCAATTGTGGTCGGTCGGAAATACTGTGACACAAAGCCGCTGATGATGGGTTCCGCAATGGCGGATTCTCAGCAGGAGTTCTCTGATGACCCAAGATCCCTGGAGCCGTCCTACGATCGATGATCTTCGCCGAATTCTGGAGAGCATCGGCAAGGTCGATTTTTCCAACGCCCGTGCAAACGAGCGGCTTGAACTGTCAGTCCCGGCCGAAGTTCGCACGTCGCGCGGCAACACAATTTCAGCCATGACGCGAGAAATCAGCCGCACGGGCATTGGGATGCTGCATCGCGGTGCCATCACTCCGGGCGACGTGATCGTCCGCATGGCCAGCGAAAGCCGAGAATTCCAGTACAACGTCCGCCTCGAATGGTGCTCCCCCTGCGACAACGGCATGTTCATGAGTGGCGGGGGTGTCTCTTTTTTAACCAACACCCTGCGCCCCGGGGGGGCGGCTCCGGCTGCCGCTACGTGTGCGGCGTCCGTGGCCGGGACGAGTCCTGTCCCGGCGGACTTCACCCTCGCGCGGCGGCTGGTCGGGTACCAGGCCGAGACGCCGTTTCTCGACTTCCTCGGCGGACGCAATGTCGAGAGCTCTCTGCTGAAGCGCGGCTGGCTCATGGCCCTCATATCGGCCAATCTGGCGGTGCTGGTCGGCGGCGCGAGCATCGCCGACAACGCCGATCCGGGCTTGCTCAACCCCTACGGCGTCATCCCGGTTAACCCGGACAAGTCGCCAAACATCAACGGCGAGCTGGCGGAGATGTTCGTGCAGTGGATCACCTCGGCCGCGGTTCAGGAGCAGATCGGCGCCTACGGCGTGGACACCTTCGGCCAGCCGCTCTTCTACCCAGACGCGGGGGAGTAAGAAGAGAAACCACAGATTACACAGATTACAGAAAGCGTCTCGAACTCTCTCATAATCTGTGAAATCTGTGGTTCCAACGCTTTAACATGGAGACGCTGCTCGACGCGCTGCGCGAAGCCATCCGGCTGCTGTTCAATCTCGACCCGGCCCTGGTCGAGATCATCGGCATGACCATGCGCGTGACCGGCAGCGCCCTGCTGCTGGCCGTGATCATCGGTCTGCCGTTCGGCGCGGCGCTGGGTCTGCGCGACCGCGTGCCGGCCGCCGGCTGTGTGATGCCGATCATCTACACCGGCATGGCCTTGCCGCCGGTGGTCGTCGGTCTGTTTGTGTATCTCATCCTTTCCAACCAGGGACCGTTGGGCAGCCTTGACTGGCTGTTCACGGCGCGGGCGATGGTCGTTTCCCAGACGATCATCGCCCTGCCCCTGGTCATCGGACTCACCCTGACCGCCCTGCGCGGCCTCGACCCATCGATCAAACTCCAGGTTCGCTCCCTCGGCGCGACACGGCTGCAACTAGCCGCGGCGCTGCTGCTGGAGGCGCGCCTCGGCGTGCTGGCGGCCATCATCGCCGCTTTCGGCGGCATTGTCTCCGAGGTGGGCGCGGTGATGCTCGTCGGCGGCAACATCGAGGGCCAAACGCGCGTCCTGACCACGGCCATCGTCCTGGAGACCCGTCGCGGCAACTTCGCCCTGGCCCTGGCCTTGGGTATCATCCTGTTGCTGCTGGCCTTCCTGACCAACTGGTTGTTCCACAAGTTGAGTGACGGGTAACGAGTGACGAGTGACGAGTGACGAGTGGAAGAACCTCACGCCAAGAACGCTAAGAGCGCCAAGAACGCCAAGAAGAAACGCTTTTTGCGCTCTTGGCGTGAGGTTCTTCTTCAACCGACCTGCTGAATACTGACCCACTGAAATGCCCCCCATCTACCAGCTCCAGCGCGTCAAAAAAGCCTACAACGGCCGCGTCGTCCTCGACGTGGACGGACTAGCTATCGGCCGCGGCGAGGTACTGGCGCTGGTCGGGCCGAGCGGTTCGGGCAAGAGCACGCTGCTGCGGCTGCTCAACTTCCTGGAGCCGCCGACAGCCGGCGCGCTGACCTTCGACGGCCGCCCCGCCGGTGACGACCTGCCGCTGAGCGAACGGCGGCGCGTGACGGCCGTCTTCCAGCGTCCCGCCCTGCTGCGGCGCAGCGTGGCCGCCAACATCGGCTACGGCCTGGGGCTGCGCGGCGGCAAGCTGCCGCCGGACGAACTGGTCGCCTGGCTGGACCGGTTGGGGCTGGCCCCCCTGGCCCGCCAGCCGGCGCAACGCCTGTCGGCCGGCGAGTCACAACGCGTAGCGATGGCCCGTGCCCTCGTCGTCCGCCCCGATGTGCTGCTGCTCGACGAGCCGACGGCCAACCTCGACCCGTACAACGTCGGCCTCATCGAGCGCCTCGTGGCCGAGGAGCAGCGGGCAACGAACATGACCGTCGTCTGGGTGACGCACGACATCTTCCAGGCGCGGCGCGTGGCCGACCGGGTGGCGTTCCTGCTGGGCGGGCGGCTGGTGGAAGTGGCCGAGGCTGAGACGTTCTTCACCTGCCCGGCCACGGCGCAGGCGGCGGCGTTTGCGCGCGGCGAACTGGTTTACGACGGCGACGCGGCTAACTCTCTTCCTATTCTTTACCGCCCGGTGCGATAGCAGTACAATACACTCATGGCGGCGAGGACGATCGGGCGCTATGTAGTGCGGGAGGAGATCGGCCAGGGCGGGATGGCAACCGTTTATCGCGCCTTTGACCCGCACTTCCAGCGCGACGTCGCCATCAAAGTCCTGCCGCTGCACTTTCTCCACGACCCCCGCTTCCGCGCCCGCTTCGAGCGCGAGGCGCGCATCGTCGCCGGGCTACAACACCCGGCCATCGTCTCTGTCTACGACTTCGGCGAGGACAACGGCCAGCCCTACCTGGTCATGTCGCTGATGAGCGGCGGCTCGCTGGAAGACAAGCTGCGCCAGGGGCCGATGCCGCTGGTGGAGACGGAGCGCATCATCGGCCGCCTCGCCCCCGCCCTCGACGCCGCCCACCAGCGCGGCGTCATCCACCGCGACCTGAAGCCGGCCAACATCCTTTTCGACCAGTGGAACGAACCGTACCTGACCGACTTCGGCATTGTCAAGCTGACCGGCGGCAGCGGTGACCTGGCCACGCTGACGACCATCGGCGGCATCATCGGCACGCCGGCCTACATGAGTCCAGAGCAGGTGCAGGGCGGGCAGATCGACGGCCGCAGCGACGTCTACTCGCTGGGCATCATCCTGTTCCAGATGCTCAGCGGCCGGCTGCCCTTCGACGCCACCACGCCCATCGGCCTGGCGTTCAAGCACGTCTCCGAGCCGATTCCCAGCATTCAGTCGTTGGGCAGCGTGCGGTTGCCGGCCGAGTTTCAGGTCATCGTCAACCACGCCATGGCCAAGCAGCCGGACGACCGCTACCCGACGGCGTTGGCCCTGTCGCGCGATCTGAGCCGGCTGGTGCATGGCTCCGGCCCCCAGCCGACGATCGTGCTGCCGCGCGAGGGGGGCGTCATGCCGACGCAGCGCGTCAGCGACGGCCCGGCGAGCGCGCCGGGGGTGGGACCGGCCACGCCGCCGTCCGGCTCCTCCTGGTCGTCCGCGCCTCTGCCGCCTCCGGCAACGCCCTATGGTTCCGCGCCCACGGCCCGCGTCGAGCCGCCCCTGCCCGCGACCCAACCGGCCGAGCGCCGCGGCCCGCCTATTTGGCTGCTGGGGCTGCTGGCCCTGCTGGTGATTGGCGGCGGCGCGGCGGTCTTCCTGCTGCTGCGCGGCAACGGCGGCGAGGAGCCAGAGCCGACGGCGGTAGTCGTCGTCGCCCCGGAGTTCACGCCCAGTCCGACCGTCACGGCGGCGACCATCGTAGGCATCATCGGCGAGCTGACGGTGACGTCCGGCGCGGCTACGGCCGACATAGCCGCAGTCGGCACGCCGGCGCTCACCGCCACGGCGCGGCCGTTGAAGACGGCCGTCACGCCGAACCTGCCGCAGGCCACGCCGGGCGTGCGCGCCCTGGCCGTGGTCGAAGTGCGCGCTGGGCCGGGCGAGACGTTTCCGGTCGTCGCCCAGGTGCAACCGGGGACGGAACTGCCGGTTATTGGGCGGACGACCGATAGCGCCTGGTTCAACGTGGTGATGACCGACGGCGCGCCGGGCTGGCTGCCGGCGGCGGCCGTCGAGCCGCTGGACGCCGCGGCGCTGGCGGCCCGGGCCCGGGGCCCCCCCATCCCCGCTTCCCCCACCGCCCCCGCCCCAACGCCCCCCCCCCCGCCCCCCCTCTCTTATAACCATCCGCAGCCACCCACCCCACAGCTAGCGCAAGACGCGGTGGGGCCAGGAACCCTCAAACAAAAAAGCCAACACCAACACATCGAGGAAGG
>CALLZA010000642.1 GCA_937858165.1 uncultured Ardenticatenia bacterium | reverse complement strand
TCATTTTCGTCTCTCTGTGTTTTTTTTTTTTTAAATGTCCCGCCACCCACGAAGCCCTACACGGCCCCGCTCCTGGGAGGTCAGAGATGTGTATAAGACCCCCCCCACCCCCATCCCCGCCCCCCGAGTCGCCCACCCGCCAGTACGCCGGGCCGGGCAACATGCAGGAGCAGTTGGACTACGTTACCGTCTATCAAAATCGCGCCGCCGGCCCCCAGGAGCTACTGGCCCCGACCCCGTTCCACAACGGCGTCGGCAACCTGTTCATCACCACGCCGCTGACCGCCGAAGAGGGGGCCACGTCGCTCTATGACGCCGTCATCCGCATGGTCGAGTTGACCCCCGGACTGCGGCCCAAGCCGGAGATGGCCACGTCCATCGTCCTGATCAGCGACGGCACCGACCCCGGCACGTCGCAAGCCACGGCGTCGGACGTGCCCACGCGCGCCGCGGCCGCCGGCATCCCGATTCATACCGTTATCTTCGATAACCCCGAGGTCAACCGCGAGGCGGCGTTGCAGTACATGCGTGACATTGCCGGCGGCTCGCGCGGCATCGCCACCGAGTTGGGCAACGCCGAAGGGCTGGCGTCGATTTGGAGTCGCATCGCCGGCTTCCGCGAGCACGCCCTGGTGCGCTACACTGTGCCCGAACCAGCCAGCGGCACCTTCCCGGTCGAGTTGAGCCTGCTGAACAACCGCGACACCCGCGCCGTGGCCGACGTGACTATCTCCACCGCCGCGCCGCAAGTGGTCATCAACCTGCCGCGCGAGAGCCGGGCCATCACCGTGCCCAACCTCGATGAGCCGGTAGAGCTTCAGCTTTCGGCCGCCGTCAGTTGGCTCGACGGCCAGGCCCGCGAACTGACCGCCGCCCGGCTGCTGGTCAACGACACGGCCGCCGGCGACATCCCGGTCGATAGCCTCAATAGCTTTAGCCTGTCCATCGCCAACCTCGTCTTCGGCGACAACCGGCTGGAGGTGGAGGCGACCGACAGCCAGGGGCTTACGTCCAAGAGCGCGCCGGTGACGCTCAGCGTCACCCAGGGCGAAGAGGTGCAACTGCCGGAGGAGCTTCAGCCGTCGGGGTCGGGCTTCAATCCGCTGTGGTTGCTCATCCCGCTCATCCTGCTGGCCGTGGCCGGGCTGGGCTATCTGCTGTGGCGGCAGACACAACAGCCGCGCCGCGCCGCCGCCGGCGCTCCGGCCGGCAGCAACCGCCGCCGGCGTCGCAGCACGCCACCGCCGGCCGACGCGCCGCCCATGCCAACGCTCGTCGGCAACCTGGACGCGCCCGACCCGCTGGGCTATGGCGGCGGGGCGACGGATAAGCCATTCGTGATGGCCCACATGGAGGTCATCAACGCCCAGACGCTCATGCCCGAAGAGTTGACGCTGGGCGACCTGGAAGTGCGCGTCGGCCGCTCCCCCGCCCAAAGCCAGATCGCCTTCCGCGACGACATTACCGTCTCCCGCTTCCACGCCGTTCTGCGCCTGGAGGGCAACCACTACCGCATCTACGACGCCGGCAGCACCAGCGGCACGTTCGTCAACGGCCGCCAGGTCCCCGAATACGGCCTGCAACTGAGCGACGGCGACGAGATCCAACTCGGCGCGGTGCTGTTGCGGTATCGGCAGTTGTGAGGAGTCTGTCTCTTATACCCCTCTCCGAGCCCACCAGACCGTTCTAGATCTCGTATGCCGCCTTCTGCTTGAAAAAAAAAACAAAAACATACAAA
>CALLZA010000641.1 GCA_937858165.1 uncultured Ardenticatenia bacterium | reverse complement strand
CATGTCGTACTGCGCATGTTAGTAGTGGTAGTCTTGTGTTGCGCATAGTGTAGTGGTCGGGTCGCGGCGATTGCGCAGTGAGATAGCTTCAGGATGGAGTGCATGTGTTTTTTTTTCAAGCAGAAGACGGCATACGAGATCTAGTACGGTCTCGTGGGCTCGGAGATGTGTATAAGAGACAGCTTCGAGGCTGATGACGGCCAGACCGGCGACGAACGAGGCCGACATGAGCAGCAGCAGGCGCGGGTTGCCCCGGCTGAGCTGGGCGGCATCGCCCACCAGCCCCGGCACGGCGCGGAAGCCGGCGCGCCACGAACCGCCACTCGTCGGCCGCTCTTCGCGGATGAGCATGACGACGGCGGCAACAAGTAGCAGCTTAACTCCCAACGCGGCGACGATAGGCGTGGCTAGCGGCGTCAGGATCGCCGTGCCGTCGGGCGGCAGCGCCGTGAACAAGCGGGGCAACAGGCCGCCGAGCAGTGTGCCCAGGCCGAGGGCCAGCAAGCCTACCGTTTCAGCCCCGGCCAGAGCCGGTTGGAGATCGACGTTGGGGTCGGCCGCCTGGAGCGCGTCGACGAACCAGGCGTCGAGCGCGCCGGACGAGAGGGCGCGGCTGACGCCGTAGAGGATCATGGCCAGCAACAGGGTGGGGAAGGAGAAGGCCAGCAGGAAGGCCAGGTTGTAGAGCGCGGCCAGGGCGAAGGCCAGCAGGGCAACGCGCTTGCGGCCGACGGCATCGGCCAACCCACCGGTCGGCACCTCCAGGACGACGATGGTCAGCGAGTAGACGCCCAGAGCCAGCCCGACCTCGGCCAGCCCGATCCCGCGCGACTGGGCCAGCAGGACGGCGAGCGAAAGCGGCAGGGCCGTGGCGAACCAGACGAGAAAGGTGATGGCGTAGTAGCGACGGCGAATCGATCGAGTGGATAAGTGATTATTCATCAGGTCATATGATGACATGATGAGATAATACCATAGCCCGCTGGCGCTTGTCAAGCGGCGCGAAGGCTGAAGAAGGGGACACAACTCAGAAGGAGCGCTGTACCTGGCCCAGGAGAGAGGCGAGCACCGCGGGGGCGCAGAAGTCGTTGGCCGCGGCGTCGACGGCAATGACCGGAACGTCATGGACGGTGGCCAGCCAATCGGTGATGTAGCCTTCCATCAGGACCAGATCGTCACGCTGGGCGATCTCCAGCGGGCGGCCGCGGCGGGCGTAGCGCGCTTCAACCACGTCCAGCGGCGCAGTCAGTCGCAAAATGAGGTCGGGCGGGCCGAGCAGGCCGCGCAACGTCCCGTAGAGCCGGGCGCAAAGGGCGAACTCGGCGTCGCTCAGGTAGCCGCGGGCGTGGAAGAGGCGAGTGAAGGCGTGGAACTGTCTCTTATACACATCTCCGAGCCCACGAGACCGTACTAGATATCGTATGCCGTCTTCTGCTTGAAAAAAAAAAACAGCTTACCGCTTGTACGACACATTGTTGAATAATTCCTCCACTCGTGGCCCTTCTAACAACACTGCACAAACACACGTCTACAACACAGCACACAAAACACCAATATGTCCACAAACGACGATGAGTACTATAACAAA
>CALLZA010000640.1 GCA_937858165.1 uncultured Ardenticatenia bacterium | reverse complement strand
CCCCGGCCCATCGGTTGGTCGGTCCCGCCCCCCACCAGAGAAGTCTAGCGGGGGCCCACCCGCCGGGCCGGGCGGGAGAAGGTGAAGGCGGTGTTGGTGCATCCGGTGTTGTAGGTGCCTTGCCTGCGGAGGGCGGATCCTCAGATGCGCCCTCCGGTTGTGGCCGTCCGCATCTGAGGATGCGGACTCCGCGATTGTATAGAGAGGCTTCTCATGAGTGCCGAGACCGATCTGCCAGCGCCACGCATGGCCCGCATGGAGCATTGGCTCATCCGCTGTGACAGTTGCGGAACCATAGACCATACCCACTGTATCAGCGACCTTGGTAGTTATGGTCGGGCAATTGGGCGTACGTGTTTTGGCGAGTTAGCTGAGTTCAGCGCTTGGGAAGATCCCGTCTTCGAAGAACTCTTGGGAATTGTAAGGACGTTTGCGATCGAAGGCGTCCCAAAAGTTCGACAGTGTTTTAATAAGGTGATGAGCCTGGTCGCGGACCCTGCGCCTTCCGGCGAACGTTACACGTTCGTTGGAAGGCTCTGTTGTCGCCAGTGTGGATCAAGCGCCGACTGGTACAAGCCCGGAGAACCAGACGTTGAGGATATTCTTCTGCCCTTCGTTACACACCGCGAATGGGAACGTCTCAATCTTGAGGATAAGACGAAGATGGTTGAGGCGGCGCTGTATTCATACGGCTGTATCTAAAGCTAATTCATAGAGTGACTTGCCATGCAACGCGAAGCCATCCAGCTTCTTTTCGACTACAACGCCTGGGCCAATGAACGGATTCTGGCGGCGGCCGAGGGGTTAAGCGAAGCGCAGTACACCGCCGACGTGCCCGGCCTGAGCCACGGCAGCATCCGCGCCACGTTCGTCCATGCCCTGGGGGCGGAGATCATCTGGCGGCGGCGCTGCCTGGAAGGGGTTTCGCCGGCGGCGCTGCTACAGGCGGCCGAAGTGCCGACGTTTGCCGCCCTGCGCCGGCGCTGGGCGGCCGAGGACGCGGCGCTGCGCGCAGGTGTGACCCAACTGACCGACGAGGCGCTGGCCGCGCCACTGCCCTACCGTACAACGCGCGGCACACCGATGGCAGATACGCTGTGGCAGGTGCTGGCCCACCTGGTCAACCACGGCACGCAGCACCGCGCCGAGGCGGCCGTGGCGCTGACGGCCTTCGGCCGATCGCCGGGGGACGTGGATTTGATCGTGTATTTGCGGACAGAAGACCGCTGACGGACGACCGCCGACCGCCGGCTACAGACGACAGACCACGAACGACCAACGACTGTCAACTGACCCACTGAATACTGCCCTACTGCCCTCTCTCCCCGCTCCCCTGCGCTTCCAACCAGCCCGCGACACAGGCTACTACCCCCTCACTGTCCTCAGCCTCGAACCAGGCGATGCGCTCATCGTCGGCGCGGAACCAGGTTGCTTGCTGGCGGGCGAAGCGGTGGGTCTCGAACTTGATGCGCGTGATGGCCTCGTCGAGCGTCGTCTCGCCGCGCAGATGGGCCAGCAGTTGGCGGTAGCCCAGGCCCGACAGCGGCGGCGCGTCGGCGTAGCCCGCGTCACGCAACCGGCGCACTTCTTCCAGCAGGCCGGCGGCCATCATCTCGTCCACGCGAGCGTCGATGCGGGCGTAGAGCGCGGCCCGGTCGCGCCGCAGGCCGACCAGACGCACGTCATAGGGCGGCGGCGTCTTGCGCTGCAACTCGGAGATGGGCCGGCCGCTGACCAGTGTCACCTCCAGGGCACGGACCACGCGGCGCACGTTGCGCGGGTCGATGCGCCCCGCCGCGGTTGGGTCGAGCGCCGCCAGCCAGCGCGCCGCCTCCGCCCCGCCCAGCCCTTCCAGCGCCGCCCGCAGCGCCGGCCGCGGCGCGACTTCCGGCACGCCCCAGCCCTCGACCACGGCCATGACGTACTGCCCCGTGCCGCCGACGAGGATCGGCAGCCGGCCGCGGGCCAGCACGCCGTCGATGGCCGCGCCGGCCAGGCGTTGGTACTGCCCCAGGCTGATCGTCTCGCCCGGGTCGGCGACGTCAATGAGGTGGTGGGGCGCGGCGGCGCGCTCGGCGGCCGTCGGCTTGGCCGTGCCGATGTCCAGGCCGCGGTAGAAAAGGCGCGAGTCAGACGAGACGATCTCGCCGTTGAAGCGGGCGGCCAGGGCCCGCGACAGGGCCGTCTTGCCCACGGCCGTTGGGCCGACCAGCACCAATAGTGGGCGCGCCGCCTCAGCGGTCATGGGTGGCCAGAGGGTCGGGGTGGGGGGCGTGCCGTTCGGCCTGGGCCCAGATAAGCTCGGCGGCGTGGAAAGCGGCCCGCGGCCGGCCCAGGGCGCGGGCGCATTCGGCTAACTGGGCCAGCGGACGGCCGCCGTCGGCCAGCGCGCGGCGCAGCGCCGCCACTAGAGCCGCCGGGGATTCGGCGCGCACGCCCGCGCCGTGGGCCACGACGTAGTCGGCGTTGCCGCGCTCGTGCATCGGCGTGCACTGGATGATGAACGGCGGGCAGCCGGCGGCCAGCGCCTCGGCCACGGTCAGCCCGCCCGCCTTGGTGACGACGGCATCAACGGCCCGCAGCCAGAGCGGCAATTCGGTCACGTAGCCGTAGAGGTGGGCCGGCCCGCGCCAATCGATGTCCCGCACCTCGGCCAGCAGCTCGTCGTCGTCGCCGGTGACGACAACCCACTGGACGGGCAGCTCGGCCTCATTGACGGCGCGCAAGAAGGCGGTGAACTCGTGCACGCGGCGGCTACCTACCGCCAGGACCGTGGGCAGCGTCGGGTCCCAGCCGTGGGCGGCGCGCCCCCCCGCCCGCGCCCGCCCCCCGCCCAGGCGCAAATCGACGGGAACGCCGGACCCGCGGACCCGCCCGGGGGGCACACAGCGCCGCGCACGCACGCTG
>CALLZA010000639.1 GCA_937858165.1 uncultured Ardenticatenia bacterium | reverse complement strand
CCTCTATGTCATGTTGCTATTCTTTTTTTTGTATGTTGTACGTGTAATGATCGTGTGAGTACCTCTTGTGAACTGACAATTTGACTACGTTGATGCTTCGTCATCTTACGAGATCTACATATGTTTGTTTTTTAATGATACGGCGACCACCGAGATCTACACTAGATCGCTCGTCGGCAGCGTCAGATGTGTATAAGAGACAGTCTTAAATCTGCCGAATCTGCCCAATCTGCGGATCAAACTTTCTGATTAGGTGATATGGCATGGGCAGCGAAACGACGCTTCTCCCTCATCTCGACCCCACCGGCCTGGCGCTCAACGCCGACGCGCGCTTCCGCCACGTCTTCTCCGAGGGCTTCGACCCCATCCTGTTGACCGACCACACCGGCAAGGTTCTGGACGGCAACCGCCAGGCGCTCAGCTTCTTCGGCATCGACCGCAAGGCGCTGCTGGAGGCCAACATCCGCGATCTGCACCACCCGGCCGAGCCGCTGCCCGACGTGAGCAAGCTGACCGGGCCGGGGGCCAGCAGCTTCCAGAGCCGGGTCATCGCCGGGCGGGTGCGCGACAACCGGTCGCGGCAGGTGACGCTGACCGTCGAAGTGCGCGCCCGCCGGCTGACGCCCGGCCGCGAAGGGACGTGGCAGTGGATCTACCACGACATCTCCAGCCGCGTCGAACTGGAGGAGATGCGGCAGGACCTGACGGCGATGCTACTCCACGACCTGCAAAGCCCGTTGAGCAACGTCATCTCCACGCTGGAACTGCTGCGGATGCAGACGGCGGCCGAGGGTGATGCCATGACACTCGAGCTGCTCGACATTGCCGCGCGCAGCAGCGGCCAGTTGCAGCGCCTCATCGCCTCACTGATGGACATCAGCCGCCTGGAAGCCGGGCAGCCGGTGGGGCAACAGACGGCCGTCGAGCTTAGCCGGCTCATCAGCGACGCCTACGAGATCGACGAACCCAACTTTGCCCGGCGTGGTGTCGTCTTGCAACGCCACTTGCCCGCCGACCTGCCCGCGCTCTACGTTGAGCCACACGTCATCAGCCGAGTACTACTGAACCTGTTCGACAACGCCCTGAAGTACAGCCATGACGGCGAGCAGGTGACGGTCGAGGGGCGGGCTATCGACAACGGCGAGGTGCTCATCTCCGTCAGCGACCAGGGCAACGGCATTCCCAAGGAGTACCGCGAGATCATCTTCGAGAAGTTCCGGCGCATCAAAAGCGACACGTCGTCGAAGGGGTTAGGGCTGGGGTTGGCCTTCTGCCGGTTGGCGGTGGAGGCCCACGGCGGCCGTATCTGGGTTGACGACGCCCCCGGCGGCGGGGCGCGCTTCAATCTGACGCTGCCCGAGGCCGCGCCGGAGAGCGAGCCGGAGGCGGGGGACGAGCGGGAGAATGGTAGTTGGCCGGAAGATAGGGATTAGGGGCTAGGGGCTAGGGAAGCGTGGGGATGAGCGAGCGGGCTTATTACTGGGATAGTTATACGGTCGAGTTTGCGGCCGAGGTGGTGGAAGCGACGGAGATCGCGGGGCGGCCGGCGGTGCGGCTGTCGCAGACGTATTTCTACCCCTGTCTCTTATACACATCTCCGAGCCCACGAGACCGTACTAGATCTCGTATGCCGTCTTCTGCTTGAAAAAAAAAAAGAGATGTTATACTAGGAAGCTCATGCACATGTGTAACTACATGAAGAAGCAGATGTTAAAGTGTTACAAAGG
>CALLZA010000638.1 GCA_937858165.1 uncultured Ardenticatenia bacterium | reverse complement strand
TCAGTTTGATCTATTGACCTGTGTTGTTGTGTAGTGTGTTAGCTCGTTGTTTTGCTTGTGTATAGTTTGTTTTTTTATTCAAGCAGAAGACGGCATACGATATCTAGTACGGTCTCGTGGGCTCGGAGATGTGTATAAGAGACAGATGTCAATGCGCGTCAGCAGCAGGGCGGCCGTGGCCAGCCCCAACGCCTGGAGCAGAAAGACAACGCCATAGCTCAGGCCGGGCGGCAGCGCCATCTGCAATAGCAACAGGTCGCGGGTGGCCCCACCGAGGAACGTCCCCAGCCCCTTGAAAAGCAGCGTGGAGATCGTCCACAGGCCCAAATAGGCCCCGGCGTGGCGGTCGGGCGAAATCACGGCCATGAGGGCAACACCGCCGTAGGTGTAGACGCCAAATCCCCCGCCGAAGACCAGCAGGCCAACCTCCAGCAGATGACGCTGCCCAGCCACGGCGGCCATAACCAGGACAACCAGACCAAGCGCCATCACCAACAGGCCGAACGAGGCGACCCGTTGTTGCGCCTCGGGCGGCCGCTTGCGCCAAAGGATGCCGCCGATGATCAGAGTGATGACTGTCGCCGTCTGCCAGTAGCTATTGAAGCGTGTGGTCGTGCCCATGCTCAGGTCGAATACGTCGGCCCCAAACGGCTCCAGGATGGCCTCATGGCTCCACGAGGCCAGCGTGCCCAGCGAGAGGAAGAGAAAGAACAGCCGCGTGCGACGGTCGCTCCAGATGGTGCGCAACACGTCACCCAGGCGCGTGGCGGTTGTGGGCCCCTGGGCATCGGGCGGCGGCATAGCATCGCGCCGCTCGAGGCCGGCAATGGCGAAGAACCAGAAGAACCCGCCGACGATCATGGTCGCCAGGATCATCTGCCAAAACACCTGTGAGCTATAGGTTGGCATCCAAAGGCTAAAGCCGATGCCGACAAACGCAAAGAAGATGATGAGCACCGTCTGGGCCATACTGATGGCCACGCCTTGCAGCCGCTCCGGCGCGGATTCGCGCACCAGTGCCAGAAACGGGCCACCGGAGATGAGCGTGCCGACGCCATAGGCCAGCGAGGAGACGAGGGCGAACAGCCAGCCCCACGTGTCACTGGTCGAACCTTCCAACCGAACGACGCTCAACCCCAGGAACGGCAACGACGCCACCATCAACACCCGGCCCAGCCAGATCATCGGCGTCCGGCGCAGGCCAAAGAACGATCGATTGTCGGTCAGGTTGCCCGCCCACAAGCTAAGCGGCGACAGCAAATAGCGCAGGGCGATGAGCAAGCCGACCGGTGTCGCCGGGATGCCAAAGTTAACGATGAGGATGCGGTTCCAGATGCTGGTGATGAGGATGTCGCCCATCGCCGAGCCGATTTGGAAGCTGCTGAGCCGCAAGCCGTGCCAGAGGGTGAAGGGTCGTTGTTGTTCGTCCATAGCGGCAGAATTGTACGCAATATGGCGAAGAAACGCACAAGTGCATAGTTGTGCATAGAAATGGGCAGAAAAAGGCAGGATCGCCACGCTAAGAGGCAAGCAGACCGCTTAGGTCAAGCTGGCGGATGGATGCGCCGTGGGGGTGAACCCACCCGAGGTGCAGCCGCCGGTGCTCACCGGCCTGCCATAGGTCAGCCGACCAGGCTGACCAGTCCGGCTGGGGGGGCTTGAGGTCGGCCGCGTCCGGTGGCTCCCATTGCAGCCAGAGGACGGGCACAGGTTGCCGGCGCGCCCACGCTTCGACGTGGCGGCGCAGGCCGGTTCCACCCTCGGGCAGGTACATGGTGACAATGGTGTTGTAGAGGACGATTGGCCCGGCCGGCGGCCGCGGCAAGGCTTCGTCCAGGAAGCGCGGTAGCTCGTCCGGCAGATGGAGCGGACGCAAACGCACGGGCGCGGCTGTGTCATCAATGGCGCGCAGGGCGGCGATCCCCTCGCGCAGCCGGTCGAGGCGCGCCGGCTGGTCGGCCCAGACGAAGGCGGCCAGGGTCAACTCGTCCTCTACCGTCCGCAGATGGAACGGGTGGATATCGCCGCCGGTACGGGAGAGGATGGTAGGTAGTTTAAGACCTGTCAGGTCTCGGAGACCTGACAGGTCTGGGTCATCCAGAAGCTTTACATTGAACTGAGAACGGCCGGCTGCACCCAGCGTCAGGAGGGCGGGTGCGGCGGCGTCGCCCCTTGTCAGCCGGTAGATGCGCCGCTCGGCAACCAGGTTCAGCCCGGCGCTGGCCCCTAGCTCTACCAGATGAACGACGGGCCAGCCGAGCGCCGCCGCCGGCAGTAGCCAGGCGAGGCCGCGCCCTGTCTCGTTGGTCTGAACGTTGGCGCGGCGGATGAACGCTTCGAGCGGTTGGCGGCGGGCGAGAATGACGTGGTGTAGCGCCTCGGCCAGCGGCGCGGAGGCGTCGGGGACACGGCCGCCGGCGGTAGGGTAGAACGCAGCCAGCGGCACGGCCTCGGGCGCGCCGGCCAACACCTCGCGATGGAGCGCTGCGGGCAGCAGCAGCGTCAGGTCGAACGGACGTCGCACGGCAGCCAGATCGACCAGCCAGTTGACAATCTCCACCGGCTCGCCAGCCGCCAGCCAATCGCTGACGATGGCGAAGAGATGGGCGTAGAGCGGCGAGTAGCCTGCGGCGAAGCGCTGCTGCCGATCAAAAGCGCCGGCGAGATCATCAATGAGCATGCAATAACAATAGCTCGCTCGTAGTGGAGCGCTTGAGCGCGGTGTCCCGCAGCCAAGAGCGCGCTGAAGCGCTGGACTACGAACCGCTGGGCGTTTGCAGGATATGGGTGACGATGGTCGCGCCGCTGCCGCCGATGTTCTGCGTCATGGCCGTGCGCGCGCCGTCGATCTGGAGCGCGCCGGCCTGGCCGCGCAGTTGCAGCGTGGCTTCCACCAGTTGGTACAACCCGGTCGCGCCGACGGGGTGGCCGCGGGCCTTCAGGCCGCCCATCGTCGAGATGGGGATGCGGCCGCCGCGCAAGATGTCGCCGTCCAGACCCAGGCGCACCCCCTGGCCGCGCGGCGCAAAGCCACACGCCTCCAACGACAGCGCGGCCATGATGCTGAAGGCGTCGTGCAACTCGAACAGGTCGATATCCTCCGGCCCGACGCCCGCCTGGCGATAGGCGCGCCCGGCCGACAGCTCGCCCGCCTTCAACCGCAACAGATCCTCGCGGTCGTGGACGGCCAGCGTGTCGGTGGCCGAGGCCGAGCCGACGACGCGCACCGACCCCGGCGCGCGCTCGGCCGGAACGAGCAGCAACGCCGCCGCGCCGTCGCCGATGGGCGAGGCGTCATAGAGGCGGATGGGGTCGGCCACTTCGCGCCCTCGCTCGTAGTCGCGTTCGCTGATGGCGTAGCGGTAGAGCGCGTTGGGGTTACCGGCGGCGTTGGCGTGGGCCGTCAGCGCGAACGGGGCGAAGTCGCGATGGCTGTAGCCGAATTCGTGCATGTAGCGGCGCATGATGAGCGCGTTGAGACCGACAAAGGTGATGCCGTGCTCGACTTCGAAGTCGGCGTCGGCGGCCGTGGCCAGGGCGGCCGTCGTCTCGCGGCCGAGCGATTCGGTCAGCTTCTCGACGCCGATGACCAGAGCGGCGTCGATCTGGCCGCTGGCGACGGCCAGCAGCCCCTGACGCATGGCCGAGCCGGCCGAGCCGCAGGCCGCTTCCAGCTTGACCGCCTCCACGCCCCGCTGGCCGAGATAATCGGCCACGAGCGCGCCCAGATGGCGCTGGCCGCCGAGGCGGTCGCTATTCATGTTGCTGACGTAGATGGCGTCGAGGTGATCGACGCCGGCGTCGGCCATTGCCGCGCGCCCGGCTTCCACGGCCAGTTGGCGCAACGACAGGTCCCAGTGCTCACGCACCGGCGTTTGTCCGACACCAAGAATGGATACTTCTCGCATGGGGTCTCCAGGGACAGTAAGCGGTGTTCAGAATGCAGTGTTCAGTATCAGAGGCCACTGAGGTGATGCATGACCACAGGAACAAGTTTATCCGCGCAAACTACCAGAAACTATCAGGGTAGCAGTTGGCAGTGGTCAGCTTCTATCTACCGACCGAGCACTGAATACTCCTTACTGACGGCCGTTAACCCGAATCGTATGCGTCCAGCCGAACGGATCGGGCGCGCGGCCGAACTGGATGGCCGTCAGTTGCTCATAGAGGTGGCGGGCGACAGGGCCAGGCTGATTGTCGTTGATGATGATCGCCTCGTCGTGGAAGCCGAGTTTGCCGACCGGGGCGATGACCGCCGCCGTGCCGCAGCCGAAGACCTCGCTGATGTGGCCGCTCTTCACGTCGGCCAACATCTGGTTTACATCCACCTTCTCCTCGGCGACTTGGTACCCCAGGTGGCGGCCGAGTTCGATGACCGACTTGCGCGTGACGCCGGGCAAGATGCTGCCGTCCAGGGGCGGGGTGACGATGCGGTGGTTGTCATAGACAAAGCAGATGTTCATCGCCCCAACCTCTTCGACCCAACGGCGTTCCAGGGCGTCGAGCCACAGCACCTGGGAGTAGCCGCGCTGACGTGCGTCCTCACCGGCGTAGAGGCTGGCAGCGTAGTTGCCGCCCGTCTTGGCCTCCCCCACGCCACCGCGCACGGCGCGCACGTACTGGTCAGTGATGTAGACCGGCACCGGGTTGAACCCTTCCTTGAAGTAGGGACCGACAGGGCTGACGATGACGAAGTGCAGGTAGGTGGCGCTGGCATGCACGCCAAGGGCGTCATCCAGGGCGATCATGGCCGGTCTTATGTAAAGCGTCGCATCGGGCAGGGTGGGAACCCACTCATGCTCCAACTCGATCAGCCGGCAGATGGCCTCCAGGTGCTCTTCTTCATCGACCGTGGCCATCGCCATGCGCCGGGCAGAGTTGTTGAAGCGGCGCATGTTTTCCATCGGGCGAAAGAGGTTGATGTGGCCGTCTGGACGACGATAGGCCTTCAGCCCTTCGAAGATGACCTGGGCGTAGTGGAATGTCGCCGTCGACGGCGGGAGATGGAACGGCCCGTAGGGTTCAATGCGCGCATTGTGCCAGCCGCGCCCCTTGCTGTAGCGCTGGGTAAACATGCGGTTGGCGAAGTGGAGGCAGAAGCCGAGGTCGGCCGCCGGTGGTTGGCGCATTTGGTTGGATTCAAGGGGAATGAGCTGAATGTCCATGGTCTAATCCTCTATAGGAGTGGAAAGTGGTCGGTCGGCAAGATCGATTATTCGTCCTGGCGCTTGTCCATACGGTGCTGATAGTTGTAGTAATCCGTCAATAGCCGCTCGTAGGTCGTGGACATGAAGGGCGAAGAGATGAGAAAGTCGGCCGTGGCCCGGTTGGTGGCTACGGGGATGTTCCACACGGCGGCGATGCGCAACAGGGCGCGAATGTCCGGGTCATGGGGTTGGGCCTGGAGCGGGTCCCAGAAGAAGACCAGCATGTCGATGTGACCGTCAACAATACGCGCACCGAGTTGCTGGTCGCCGCCCAACGGGCCGCTCTGCATCTGCTGGACGCTCAGGCCCAGCTTGTCGGCCAGCAGTGCGCCGGTCGTGCCGGTGGCGTAGAAGTCGTGCTCCGCCAGCTTCGCCAGGTTGAAGCTCACCCATTCGAGCAGGTCATCCTTCTTATTATCATGGGCAACCAGGGCAATGCGCTTGCGGGCGGCCATCGTGGCGTGGGGCCGCTCAGTGGATCGAGTCATGATTCGCTCCGGTCGGCCAGGCAAGGGGCAACCAGCCGCCTTATGGGTTAGAGGTATTGTACGACGTTCGGGCGGGGTCGCAAGCGGTAGGAGGAGCTCACCCAAAGGACGCCCAGTGGGCAAAGAGCGAAAACAAAGGAGCAACGCCTCTTGGCGTTCTTGGCGTAAGCTCTTCCACTCGTCGCTCGTCGTTCGTCACTGTCTTATTGCCTGTCGCTGGGGGCGCGGTTACTCTTGCGGCATGGCTCCTATCTGGGGACGGTATGGCCCCTTCTTCTTATATGGCTACAGTGTGGTGCTGGGTCTGGGGGTGATGGCGGCACTGGCGGTGACGGCGTGGAGGGCGCGGCGCAAAGACACTCTCCCTAACCCTCTCCCTCTGGGAGAGGGAACTGGAGCGTGGCTGGATGGAGCGTTGACGGCGGCAGGTGGGGCGCTGGTGGGCGGGCGGGCGGTCTACGTCTGGCTCAACGCGGCCTACTTCGCCGAGAACCCGACCGAGACAGCGCAGGTGTGGCTGGGTGGGTTGAACTACCACGGCGCGTTGGTGGGTGGGCTGGCGGCGCTGTGGCTGTGGGCGCGGCTGAGCGGGCGGCCGTTCCTGCGCCATGCCGCGCTGTTTGCGCCGGGCTTGGCGCTGCTGGTGGCGTTCGGCTGGGCAGCGTGCGCCGTGGAGGGGTGCGCCTTCGGGCGCGCGGCCCCACCCGGACTGTGGGCCGGCGATCTACCCGACGACACCGGCGTCTTCGCCCTGCGCTATCGAACGCAGATCGGCGGGGTGGTGGGCGCGCTGGCCGTTTTCGCCGTGGTCTGGTGGGCGGCGGCGCGGCTACGTCCGGCGGCGCTCGTCTGGACGACACTCGGCGGGCTGGCGGTGGTGCACATCGTTGTGGCGCTGGGCCGCGGCGATCCGTCACGGGCGGTGTTGGGGGCGCGGCTGGACTTCCTGATGGAGTTAGGGCTGTTGGCGGCAGCGAGTATAGCGATAGGTGTGGATGGGTTAAGAAAGCGGAGCGGGCAGTAATCATCCTGTTCAGCGGTAATTAGAACTTTTGTTCTATCTGGGTAGATATCTGCACCGTGTTCTGATACAATGGCGGCATGGAATTCACCGTAGGCTTGGGGCAGATAGCGCCGACGCTGGGCGACGTGGCCGCGAATCTGCAACTGCACCTCGATATGGTTGCCCAAGCAACCGCTCGCGGGGTCGATCTACTCGTCTTTTCCGAATTGGCCCTGACCGGCTACGGTCTGGGCGACCGGGCATTCGACGTGGCCATCCGGGCCGAGGCCGCCGATCCGACCTTCGCCGCCCTGCTCGACGCCAGCCGCCAGCTCGATCTCGTGGTCAGCTTCGTCGAGGAAGACGCCCGCCACCGCTACTACATCGCCGCGGCCTATCTGTCGGCCGGGCGGCTGGTTCACCTCCACCGCAAGATTTACTTGCCGACCTACGGCGCGTTCGACGAGGCCTATTCCTTTGCCCACGGCGACCGGGCGCGGGCGTTCGACACCCGTTTCGGCAGCATGGGTCTGCTGGTGTGCGAGGACTTCTGGCACGCCGGCCTGCCCTATCTGCTCTGGCAGGACGGGGCCGATATCCTGCTGCTGCTGTCGGCCTCAGCCGAGCATAACCAGGGGGAAGCGGCCGGCACGTCGGATAGGGTTCTGGCCATCAATCGCGCCTACGCGCTGCTTTTCACCGATTTCGTCATCCACGTCAACCGCGTCGGCCGCGAGGATGTGGGCGACTTCTGGGGCGGCTCGACCGTCTACGGCCCCGACGCGACGCTGCTGGCCGAGGGGCCGCGCCACGAGCCGGCGCTGGTCGTAGCGACGATCGATACTGACGCCCTGCGCCCGGCTCGCCAGCGCCTACCGCTGCTGCGCGATGAACGGGCCGACCTGATGTTGCACGAACTGGAACGAATCACGCGTCAAACGACGAACGATTAACGATTATGACTGACAAACACGACGAACCGACGATCGACGAAACTGCAGCCGGCTACGAAACGCCCGAAGGCCACCGCTCCGGCTTTGTGGCCCTGGTCGGCCGGCCTAACGTGGGCAAGAGCACACTGATGAACGCCCTCATGGGGCAGAAGATCGCCGCCGTTAGCCACCGACCGCAGACGACGCGCACCCGCCAACTGGGCATCATCACCGAGCCGACCTATCAAATCGTCTTCGTCGACACGCCGGGCATTATCACGCAGCCGCGCCACGAACTGGACGAGTTCATGGTGCAGGCGGCGCTGGAGACATTAGACGACGCCGACGTTGTCCTGTGGCTGCTGGACCTGACGACACGACCCGGCGAGGACGACCGGCTGATCGCCGAGCGGCTGGCCGGCGTCGGGCCAGACAAGGTCCTCATGGGGCTGAACAAGGTGGACGCGACGCCGGCGGCCGACGTACTGCGCCATACGGAGGCTTACACGTCCCTGCTGCCCGGCGCAACCTGGCTGCACCTGTCGGCAACTGAGGGCACGGGCGTGGCCGAACTGCTGGAGCGGCTGGTAGCGGCGCTGCCGGAGGGGCCACGCTACTATCCGCCGGAGCAGATCACCGACATCTTCGAGCGCAACATCGCCGCGGAACTGATCCGCGAGCAACTGATGCTGCAACTACGTGAAGAAATCCCCTATGGCACGGCCGTCCAGGTGCGCGACTTCAAGGAGCGGCCCAACAACACCATCTACATTAGCGCCGATATCTTCGTCGAGCGCGATAGCCACAAGAGCATCGTCATCGGCGCGGGCGGCGCGCAACTGAAACAACTCGGCGCGGCGGCACGGGAGCAGATCGAGCAACTCATGGACGCCAAGGTGTTCCTCGATTTGTGGGTCAAGGTCGAGCCGAACTGGCGGCGCGACCCGGGGTTGTTGCGGATGTTTGGGTATGCGAGTGGGCAGTGAGCAGTAAGCGGTATGCAGCATTCAGTCCAGAGAAGGCGGCACAGACTACTATCTAACTGACAACTGAATACTGGATACTGACATGCGACGGTGGGGGGCGAGGCTACGTATAGGGGAAGTTGTCCGTAATAGGCATCGGGTTCAGGCCGTCTGATCGATGGGCGGCGAGCGGCGCTCATGGCCGCAAGCGTTAGGCGAGGTAACAGGTATTTATTATGACCCGACAAGACACGAATGGGGTTTCCCGGCGTGGTTTCATCAAGGTGGCGACGGTGACGGCTGTGGCGGCTGCGGCCACCGGCGGCGGCGCGGCGTTTCTGCGGCGCGGCGCGGGGCCGGTCATTATCTCAACCGACCCGACGCCGGTCATCGGCGTGGCCGACCCGATTGGCGGTATCGGCAGCGTCGTGGACGTGATCCCGACGGTTGCGCCCGTGGCCCCGATCATCGATCAGGCCAGCGGGGGGGACGCGTTGGCCCAATTGGCCGCGTCGCAGGCCGAGAATATGCAGTTAAGGGCCCAACTCGACCAGGCGCTGCGCGACCTGGAAGCGGCGCGGGCGGGCGAAGGCAACGCCCGCGGCGCGCATGATGCCCTCTCACTGGAACTGGACGGGGCGCGGACGCAACTGGGCGTGCTCGGCGGCCTGGTAGCGCTCTATCAGCAGCTAGACGAGGCCGACCTGGGCGGCGTGGTGGAGAACGGGCTGGGCGTCGTCGGCGAGAAGCTGGGCGAGCTGTTGGGTGGCGTGCCGGCGCTGTCGATTGGGCTGGACGGTGGGCAGTTGGCGCTGAGCGAGATCGAGGCCCATATCCCCCTGCTCGACAACGGCCGCCAGTGGCTGGGCGTGCAGGCCGAGAAGATGAGCGGCTTCTACGGCGAGGTCGAAAGCTGGCTAAAGCAGGCCGTGGATCGCGTCGGCAACTTCCTGGAGATGCTGGCCGAGTGGTTCGCCGGGCTGCGGCGCTGGCTGCCGTTTGGCGCGGGCGAGAAGGCGGCCGGGGTGATGGACGCGCTGACGAAACTGCTGGCCGAGACGCCGAGCACCATCGCCGGGCTGGACACCAACATCGCCCAGCCGCTCGACGTATGGCTCCAGCGCATCGACGGCGAACCGGCGCTGCAACGGCGGCTGGTGCGCCCGCTGCGCGATGAAGTCATTGGCCGGGCGCGGACGACAGCCGACCAGGCCACCCAGGTCGGCGCGCTGTTCGAGCAGCAACTGGCCGCCCCCAGCCGCGCCGCCCTCAGCAACCGCGCCACGCTACGGCAGGCCATCGCCGATTATCGGGCGCAAAACCAGATTTAGCGACGAAAGTACGCGCTACGAGTTTGGAGCGCTCCAAACTCGTAGCGCGTACTTTCTTTCTGAGTCGCTGGGCTGGTCGGTCGCCTGGCTGGCGTCACTATTGCCCCTACAGTCGACCGCGCCGGTCGCGTATTTCGTTCCTTAAGTGGGAGCTTTATCCAGCGGCGGCAAGACGGCCAGGAAGTCGTAGGCGAAGCGATTGACGTAGTCGTTGAGCAGCGCCTCCACGCGGTTGGGATCAGGCGAGGCGACGACCAGCCCGGCGTGGTGCTTCTTGTCCACGCGGTAGACCACTTCCGGATCGCTGTAGCCGCTCAGGTCGGGCCACTCTTGCCGGGCCAGGCAGACGAGGATACCGGCGTAGTCGTGGAGGCTGGGCGCGACGGTGTACGGCTGACCCTGGGCGTAGGCAATCTCCATGCGCGCCCACTCCCCCCACAGGTTCAGTCCGCTGGCCGCTTCGACGAGCTGCTCGATGTTGGCCCCGCCCACCCGCGCCGCCACTTCCAAAAAGTAGTACTGCCCATCCTGCCCCCGGATGAACTCGGCGTGGGTCGCGCCGCGCTCCAGACCGAAGGCCCGCAGCAGCCGCTCGTTGAGAGCGAGAATAGCCCGGGCCTCATCTCCGTCCGGCAGCGTGCGGCTGACGAAGACGCCCCCGTCGTGGGCCACGGTCAGCGGCGGGCGGGCGTACTTATGGGGTTGGGCGAAGAGGATGCGGCCGTCGTAAACCAGCGAATCGACGTGGTAGATCTCGCCAGGGATGAACTGCTCCAGGTGGAAGAACGACTGCTCGTCGCCCAACTGGTCGAGCCAGCGCCAGACTTGCTCGGCGTCGTAGAGCTTCTTGATACCCATCGCCCCGGCCTCGGAGCGCGGCTTCAGCACCCACGGCGGCGGCACGCGCGCCATGTAGTCGCGCAGCCGGTCATAGCTGAAGACCGGCGTGAAGGGGGGGACGGGAATGCCGGCGGCGCTGGCTTGGGTGCGCATGGCCAGCTTGTCGCGGAAGTAGCGCGCGCCGGTCTCGCCCAGGCCGGGCAGGCGCAGGTGCTCGCGCAGCGCGGCGGCCGTCTCGACGTCGTAGTCATCGAGCGGCACGATAACGTCGACGGGGTTGGCGCGGGTCAAATAGCTGACAGCGTAGAGGATGTCCGGCCGGCGGCGCAGGTCGGGCATGAGGAACACCTCGTCGATGCTCTCGCGCGGCCACGGTTCGGCAGCGTTCTTCTCGCGGGTCAGCAGCAGAACACGCGCACCCAGCGCTTTGGCTGCGGTCAGAAAGCTGGCCCCTTTGTAGTAGCTGGCCAGGCAGAGAACGGTCGGTTGACGTTGCATAAATCGCCTCCAGCGATAATAATAGACGTGATTGTGCAGGAGATCACGAAATGCCTCTTCTGGCTGTTGACGAAACAGGCGCTGTCTCTTATACACATCTGACGCTGCCGACGAGCGATCTAGTGTAGATCTCGGTGGTCGCCGTATCATTAAAAAAAAAATAATAAAAAAAAACAAAAAAAAGAGCAAAAAAAAAAAAAAAAAAAGCAAGTAGTCAATAACGGCGCAGCATCAGTAACTCAGCAACACAGACACAGAACAAGACTGCTCGTCGTCGCGTCACGAACTCACAAGCGCACTCAAGATCACGACAACAAACAAGTCACACATACAGGTGGAAGCAATG
>CALLZA010000637.1 GCA_937858165.1 uncultured Ardenticatenia bacterium | reverse complement strand
TAGTTTTGTCTCGTGTATTTTTTTTTTTAATGAGCGGTCTACCCCAGGGACCTACACTAGATCGCTGGTCGGCAGCGACAGAGGTGTATAAGAGACAGTAGCCGTGGCGCTCGATGAGCTGTTTGACGTTGGGCATATAGCCCTGGTCAATGGCGTGGCGCAGGTGGTGATAGCTCAGGCCATCGATCTCCAGCATGACGATGCCGCGGTCGGGGTTCGCGGGCAGTTCCACCGGTCGGCGGGCCAGACGGCGCTGCAAGACACCCTCGTAGAACGAGTTCTCATCATCGAAGTTCAGGATGCTGGTGACCAACCCGATGATGATCGACAGGGCGACACTACCCAGCACGGCGCTGAACCAGTTGCTTACGCTGAAAGCCGGGCTGAGCACATTGGCCGTCAGGCGCAGGACGACGGCATTGACGAAGAAGCCGACGACGAACAGAGCGATGAAGCCCAGCGGCATGGCCAGCAGGAGGAGCAGCGGGCGGATGATCAGATTCGATAGGCTCAGGATGAAGGCCGCGGCCACGGCTGTCGTCCAGATGGTGCGCTCGCCTACGGCGGCCAGCGCGATGCCGGGGACGAGCCTGCTTGTCAACAACAAGGAGAGGGCGCTGACAACCCAGATGACGGTGAAGCTGAAGAGGGCGCGAAGGAGTGTTCGTAGGGCGTGCATGGGTGTTCCTGTTCGCTGTGACCAAGTTGCTGTCTGAGAATGGCCCATTGTGGCCGAGTTGGTAGGGTTGTCAACTTGCCACGTGACTATGGTTTGGAAGAAGAGCTCACGCAAAGGACGCCAAGAGCGCAAAGAAGAAAGCCTATCTTTCTCGGTGTTCTTCGCGCTCTTGGCATGCGCTCTTCTCTATGACATGCCGGAAGGCGCGTTGGTGGGTACACTTTGGTCTCATGACGCAAGACATCATTTTCTCGCTGTTGCAGGGCCTGACCCTGAGTGTCATCATCGCCGCACTGGCCTACTGGCGCGGCTCGCTGTCGCGGTCGGGCGCGTTGGGGGCGCTCATCGTCGGCACGCTCATCTTCGGCCTGGGTGGTTGGGTGTGGGGCGTGACGCTGGCGGTGTTCTTCATCAGTGCCAGCGCCCTGTCGCACTTCAAGGAGCGGCAGAAAGCGGCCGTGGCCGAGAAGTTCGAAAAGGGCCATCGGCGCGACATGGGCCAGGTATTGGCCAATGGCGGGCTGGGGGCGTTCATCGCAGTGTTGAGCGTCGTCACGCCGCATGAGGCGTGGGTCTACCTGTTCGTGGGCGTCATGGCCACGGTGACGGCCGACACCTGGGCCACGGAGTTGGGCACGCTGAGCGCCGCCCCGCCGCGGCTGATCACCAGTGGGCGCGTGGTCGAGGTGGGCACATCGGGCGGCGTCTCGCCGTTGGGTACGGGCGTCTCGCTGGCCGGCGGGCTGCTCATCGGGTTGACAGTGGCTTTGCTCGGCCCGTTGGCGGGGATTCTGCCGTGGGGCGCGGCGCTGGTCGTGGCCCTGGTCGGCGCGCTGAGCGGCGCGGCCGGGTCACTGCTCGATAGCCTGATGGGGGCGACGGTGCAGCAGATCTACACCTGCGACACGTGCGCCAAGGAAACGGAGCGGCGCGTCCATCGCTGCGGCACGACGACGCGGCCGTTGCGGGGTTGGGGCTGGGTCAACAACGATCTGGTCAACCTGGTCTCGTCGTTGGGCGGCGGGTTGGTGGCGGCGGGTCTGGCGTCCTGGCTGCTTTAAGAAGCAAAGGTTCGCACGCTGACGACTCTGATTTCACCGCCAATTTTCGCTGATCAGTTCTTCTGATCAGCGAAAAGTAGCCAAATCGGCGTCATCAGCGTGCCATTCTTCTCCTCCGTCGCTATAATGACGCGACGACTCCGTAGCTCAATTGGCAGAGCAGGGGACTTTTAATCCCAAGGTTTTGGGTTCGATTCCCAACGGAGTCACACAAAAAAAGGCGCGCCCACTCGGGCGCGCCTTTTGGCTGCTAAAAAAGCAGCCGCCTCTTTCGAGGCGGCTGTTGGATCTGATGCCAGGAGGGGAGCATCCAGACCCGTCAGCCAATCCCGGTCGAGGAGGGGGTGGGATTAGCCTGGGTCTAGCCGGGGTGTTCCAGTCGCGTTTCTCTCGTGCCAGTTTGGGGGGGAGGAGTTCCTCTTAAACCCTTCTAGACTTAGACAATAGTATAATAGGTTGTGATGGATTTGTCTAGTGGTTTACCCGGCTCTAATGTAAGAAGTTTGTAAAATGAGTAGTTGGTACCTTGCGGCCCCGCATTCTCTCAGAGAGAAAGCCGCTTTCTACGCCTATTTGGGGGCGGCGGTTTGTTGGCGTTCGCGCCGGGCGACAGCATAATATACTCTGAAAGATGAACAATAGCATGGGACAAATGATCCGAGGTCTATTCAAATTGAGCCGACCGCTCTCGACGCTAACCGGTGTGCTGGCCGTCGCCCTCGGCGGCTACGTGGCCGGCACGGGCGAGTGGGGGATGATCGCCCTGGCCGCGCTGGCGACGCTGTTTGTCTCGGCCTCGTCCAACGCCTGGAACGACTACCGCGACATCGAGATCGACCGCATCAACCAGCCGCAGCGGCCGCTGCCGTCCGGCATGGTCTCGCCGCGGGCGGCGCTGGTCTTCTCCATCGTCCTGGCGGTGCTGTCGATCATCGTTGCCGCGTTGATCAGTCCGGCGGCGCTGGTCATCGCCATTGCCTCCAACGCCCTGCTCTATATCTATTCGGTGTGGCTGAAGAGCACGGTGCTGCTGGGCAACATGACTGTGGCCCTCATCTCGGCCATGAGTCCGGTGTTCGGTGGCGTAGCCGCGGGTAACTACCTGTCTCTTATACACATCTCCGAGCCCACGAGACCGTACTAGATCTCGTATGCCGTCTTCTTGTTGAAAAAAAAAAAAACGTGTGTATACAGTGACTGT
>CALLZA010000636.1 GCA_937858165.1 uncultured Ardenticatenia bacterium | reverse complement strand
TGCATGTCTAGCAGGTGCTCTCGTTTATTGTACTGTGGTTCAGCAGTTAGTGTGAGTGAGGGATAGTGGTTGGGTGTGTTTCGTGTTGCGATGATGCTCATGTGGGCGTTTGGAGGGGGGGTGGGGGGTGGGGGTTTTTTGTTTCAAGCAGAAGACGGCATACGAGATCTAGTACGGTCTCGTGGGCTCGGAGATGTGTATAAGAGACAGGTGCAGCGCGCCGCTGTCGGCCAGACGGAAGGCGGGCGTGGTGGCCTTCACCTGGGCGTCGGAGATGGCCGCCTTGTGGCCGTTCGTTTCCAGCACGGTGTCGTCGGTCACGGCGCGCAGGGTGTAGATGAGACGGCGCTCCTCGGCCGATTGGAACGCCTCGGCCAGCAGCACAAAGCCCACGGCTTGCTCCAGATAGAAGATGGGTTGCACACTCTGGAAGTCGCGCAGCCGCTTGATCGTCCCGGCGCGCTCGAACGGTTGGTGGGCGGCCACGGGCAGGGGCGTAGCGTCGTCGCTGCGGCGCGCGCCGCGCGCCGCCTGGTCGCTGATGCCGGCCACAGTCGCCATCAGCGAGACGTTCTCCGTGCCGTCGACCGGCTCGGTCAGCACGCGCAGTTGCTCCCCCTGATCGACGACGGCCGTCAGGCCGCTGTTGCGAAAGACGATGCGGTCGCCGCGCACAACGATGTCTTTGTCGCCGACGAGCGACAGGTTGACCACCGTCTTCACCTGCGTGGCGTCCAGTGTGGGCAACACCGGCGCGCCGCCCTTGCGGCTCGGCTCCAGGTCGTAGAGCTTCGGCGCTTGCCACTCCCAACGGTGGTAGGCCAGCAGAATGAGATCGTTGACGTTGCTGTCGTCAACGCGGATATCGCCGCGGTCGGGGTGGGGGTCGCGCACCCGCAGGTCGAGCGACCAGTAGCTGATGGTCTCCGGCCGGTCTGCGTCCATTGTCTTTGCCTCCCTTTGCACTACGCTAACGACTGTCTGGCTGGCGCGCCCTCTAACGGGCACACAACGCCTAAGGGCATAATAGCAGATCGCTGCCGGGCCGGTTTCCCGATCTGGCCCAGTTGACTCCCGTCTCTAGACCGCCTGCCGGGCGTTGGCTATACTAAGGGCGCTCAGTGGGGCAAGTGGTTCGTTAACTGTGTCGACAATTCGATAGAATGCCGAGGAAAAAGCAACTTACGCCGGCGGCCGCGTTCCAGGCGGTGGTTCGGACCGCTCTGGAACACCTCCACGAGCCGGCGTGGCTGGCTGCCCACTCGCCGCTGGCCGAGGCCTACTTCCTGGCCGATCGCCTGGCCGCCGACACGCCCAGCGCCGAGGCGCGCGGCATGGCCCTGCAAAGTCTGTTGCGCGCGGCGTGGGCGCGACTGTGGCCCGGCTCGTTGCCGGCCGATCGCGCCGCGCTGCTGCGGGCCACCGATGAGGTTCGCCGCCGCGACGGCAACAGCGGCGACGCCTACGCCTTTCTCTTGCTGGAACTGCGCTACTTCCGCGCCTACTTCTCGTCGGCCGACTATCCAGCGCAGGCCGGCGACATCCCCATCTTCCTCAACGTCAGCACGACGCGCTTCTTCGTCCACCTGGAAGAGGCCATCGACCGGCTGGCCGACCAGGTGCTGCAACTGGCCCGGCCGGCGTTGCGGCTGGAACGACCGCGACGGCCGGCGATCTTCATCGGCCGCGAGCCGCTGCGCGAGCAGTGCCTGGCTGAACTACTGGCTGGGCGCAGCGTCACCATCAGCGGCGTCGCCGGCGTAGGCAAGACGACATTGGCTGCGGCCGTGGCCGGCGATTGGCCCACCCCGGTTACCTTCTGGTACACCTTCCTGCCGGGCATCAACGACAATCTGCCCGGCCTTCTCTTCGCTCTGGGCTTTTTCATCCAGCAGTGGACGTCCTCGGCGCTGTGGCTTCAACTCATGGCCGACGAGGGGCAGGTGCGCAACCCCGGCCAACTGCTGTCCATCCTGCGCGCCGACCTGGCGCAGTTGCAGCCCTATGGGCCGCTGCTCTGCTTCGATGAGGTCGATCTGCTGCGCACGTCCGACGGCGAAACGCGCTCGGCCACCCACGCGCAACTGCTGACCTTCCTGGAAGGGCTGTGCGCGGCGACGCCCGTGCTGCTGGTCGGCCAACAGGGGTACATCGACACGCCGGTTCACATTGCGCTGGAGCCGCTGGTGACGACGGACACGGCGGCCTTGCTGCGCGAGGGGGGCGTCGCCCCTCAGTCGGCCACGGTTAGCCGCGTGCAGCAGGTCACCGGCGGGTTGCCGCGGCTGATCGAACTGGTCATCGCCCTGCTACGCGGCGGCGACAACCTGAGCGAGTTGGACTATCTGCACGCGCGGGCCGACGTCCGGCCGCTGTTCCACCGTCTGTGGCGACGGCTCGACACCGCTGAACAGGAGTTGCTGGTGTCGTTGGCGGTGCTACGCCGGCCGGCTCCGCTCGACGTGGTCGCTCGCGCTTCGGCCTATGAGCGGCTGCTTCAGCGGCACGTGGTGCAGGCCGCGGCCGATGAGGTCGGTGTGCAGCCCTACTTCCGCGGGCTGATCTACGAGGCGTTGCCGCCGGAGCAGCGCGAAGCCTGTCTCTTATACACATCTGACGCTGCCGACGAGCGATCTAGTGTAGATCTCGGTGGTCGCCGTATCATTAAAAAAAAAAACATGAAGGTGTACAAGTGGAGATAGAGGAGGATTCGACAGATGACAGATCACAGACAGACAACAGAGGTGAGGTCAGAGACAAGCAAGGACTCGGGGCGGCAGAGCACAGCAATGCGTGATCGATGTG
>CALLZA010000635.1 GCA_937858165.1 uncultured Ardenticatenia bacterium | reverse complement strand
GGTCTCTCTGTCTCTTTCCATTGCTGGTGTTCGTTGATCAAGTGGGTCTCAACCGCTCGATGTCTTCGGAGAGCTGCTTTCTTTTCTTCTTTTCTACCAGAATGCTGTATTCGAGTTCTAGTTCGTTTGCGTTTTTTTTGCAAGCAGAAGACGGCATACGAGATCTAGTACGGTCTCGTGGGCTCGGAGATGTGTATAAGAGACAGGTCATGGGCGTTGTCGGCGGCATCGGGCTGATGGGGTCGCTGTCGATCAGCGTCGTCGAGCGGACGCGGGAGATCGGCGTGCTGCGCTCCATCGGCGGCACGTCGCCGGTCATCATGACCATGTTCGTGCTGGAAGGGGTGTTGCAGGGGTTGATGAGCTGGCTGGTGGCCGTGCCGCTGGCCTACGTCGTCGCTCGGCCCGTCGCGGCCCTGCTGGGCCAGACGATCTTCCAGACCAGCCTCGACTTCGCCTTCAACACCACGGCCGTCTTCATCTGGCTGCTGGCCGTGCTGGCCATCGCCTTCCTGGCCTCGCTCATCCCGGCCCACGCTGCCGGGCGGATTAGCGTGCGGGAGAGTTTGGCGTATGGGTAGACCTGACAGGTGGCCGACAAACAAAAAAAAGTCCCCAGAAACGCGTACAGCCCCGGCCAGGAGGGGGAACCGGGGCTGCACACATTCTTGGCGACTTCATTTGAGAGTATAGACCCGCTTTCTAAATTACATGTGAGCCAGACGTGAGCGGTAGGTTAGCAGCGATTTTGCACCTCTCTGAACTTATCTTTCGAGGGTTGAAACGGTAACTACGTCATTGGCCGGGCGAGCGCCGTTCGCCTCGGCCGCCAGCCGCGCGCCGTCGGCCGGGTTGTAGACGCCAACGGCCACCGTATAGCCGCCCGGCGGCAGCGCGCGCAGATCGAGCGTCCGTTCGTCGCGTAGCCCGTCGCCCGGCCGCCACAGTTCCATCGGCGCCAAGCCGGCCGCCGGCGGTCCGTCGCTCTGGGCCACCAGCACCCCGGTCGCATCGTAGACATGGACGAAGACCGCCGGCAGAAACGGCGGTGGGGCGGCCACGCGCCAGTCGAGTTGCACGGCCAGCGCGTCGCCGCTCGGCTCGGCCGTGGCCGCCGTCAACTCTAGCGCACCGCCGAACGCGGCCAAAGCTTGCCCATCGCCCCCCCCACCCGGTTGCCAGAGGGCCGACAGGTCGGTGAAGCGGCCGCGACCCAGATCGAAGACGTAGACCGCAGCCCCGGCCACGGTTGCCCGCAGCGCTTCCCCGTCTATCTCCGGCCCGAACGCCCGCCAGCCCGGCGCGTAACCAGCGAAGCTGACGCCCGACACGGCCCGATCCGGCCCACCGTTGAAACGGACGAAGTCGCGCGGCTGGGCGTAGGGCGGGATGAGGATGCCGCCGGTGGGCGTCCACGGGTAGGGGCTGGGGCAGCCGTCGGGACGGGCGGCGGTGGAGCTAAAGAAGAAGGGCGCGTTGACGAAGACGACCTCCTGGGCCGCCGGGGCGACGCGGCCGATGTCGCCCATTGCCCGCGCCAGGCGGCTGGTCTCGGCGTAGAACGCCAGTTGACAGGCCACGAACGGCCGCGAAGGCGCGAGAAGCCCCAGGAGATAGAGAGCAGTAACGGCCGCCAACGTGTAGAAACCGAGTTTCTCAGAAGAAACTCGGTTTCTCTTGGAATCTGTAAAATCTGCGTAATCTGTGGTTCCTTTTCTTCTTCGCGCCACAAACAGCACCGGCAACGCCCACAGCAGCCCCACCCCCACCGCGGGCAAATAGCTCAGCCGGGGGCTGCCATAGACGTAGGCCGGGCCGAGGAACAGCAGCGCCGGCAGCGCCGCCAACACCACCCAACCCAAGGCGAAAAGCCACAGCCGCCCCACGCCCGCCCGCCACGCCGCCAGCCCCAGCGCCGCCACCGTCGCCACGGCCAGCGCCGCCAGCAGCGCCACGTCGCCCGCGCCCAGCCGCAGCAGGGGCAGCAGCGGAAAGACGAGCGTTTGCAGAAAGGGCACGGCGTTGCGGGCGATGTCGCCCGGGGTGTTCAGTCCCTGAGCGCTGTTCTTGGGGATGGCCAGCCACAGGACGACGAAGAGCGCCGCAGCCGCGCCATAGGGCCACAGCCGCCGCAGCCGCGCCCCAAGCCCGTCGCTCGGCCGCCGCAGCCACTCCACCCCTACCAGCGCGGGCAAAGCGAGAAGGCCGTTTTCGTGGGTCAGCAGGGCGAGGAAGAAAGGGGCCAGGGGCCAGGGACCAGGGGCCAGGGACGAGTGCTCTTCCCTGGAACCTGGAACCTGGAATCTGGAACCTCTCTGGTAGAGCAGAAGTGTCACAAGCACAAAGAACGTCACCAGCGGATGAGTCAGCGAGGCGACGTAGGCCACGGCCTCATAGCTGAAGGGCAGGGCGGCGAAGACAAGGGCGGCGACCCAGGCGAAGGCCGCCCGAGCCGGGCGCGGCCCGGCCAGCCGCCAGGCCAGCGCCCAGAGCAGCGCCGCGTTGGCCGCGTGCAGCAGCATCAGCAGGGCGTGGTCGGCCAACGGGTTGTGCGGCCAGTCACCGCCGCCAAAGAGCGCCTCGAACAGCCGCAGCGTGGCGAAGACGACCGGCCGGTAGTAGCCGTAGGCGGCCGAGCCGGTAAAGAAGTCGACCACCGTCCGCCCCTCCATCCAGGCAAAGTGGCCGGTCGGGTCGTCGTTGAAGTAGGCGAGGGGGAGGGCTCTGCGGTAGAGCCAGAAGGACAGCCAGGCAACCGCGGCGGCTTGCAGGGGGAGGGTAGACCGGACGACTGTCCGGTCTACCCTCCCCTTTTCTTTCATCAGAGAGTCCATACTAAAGCGGGTGTGCGTCGGCCCAGGCCATCACTCGCAAAATGTGTTCGCGCAGCGGCCGCACCCCATAAAGGCTGAAGACGTGGGCGCGGGGCACGACGACCGGCTCCGTGGCGAACTGCCCGGCGTGCTTTTCCAGCTTGAAGAACACGTCCGTCTCGCCCAACAGAGGGAAAACGCGCGCCGGATCATAGGCGCAGCGCGGCGTGAAATCGAGCAGGTCGTCCAGCTCCGCCTTGCTGATGGGCATCTCTTGCCCGACCAACTCCGCCCCGTCCCACAGCACCTGGGCCAGATTGGGCGACGAAAGCATCGGCGCAACGGCGCGCACGCCGCCGAACGTCCCGGCGTAGAGCATACTCGTCACCCCGCCCCAACTGACGCCCGACAGGACGCCTGTCTCTTATACACATCTCCGAGCCCACGAGACCGCACTAGCTCTCGTATGCCGTCTTCTGCTTGACAAAAAAAACAAACACAACCTGCGAGACAACCACTACACCTCATACATCCATTGCAGTCACTTACGTACTCGCTCAGCTACACACACACACCGAATCAGTGATCATA
>CALLZA010000634.1 GCA_937858165.1 uncultured Ardenticatenia bacterium | reverse complement strand
GTCTCGCTAGATTAATGTGCTAGTGGTTTGCGGTGTGTGTGGTGTGTAGATGCAGGAGGACACTGTAGCTGTGGATTATGGATCATATCGCTTTGGCATATGAGCTCTGTGTGCGTTGTGAGTGTCAGCGGTTTGTTTTTTTTTAATGATACGGCGACCACCGAGATCTACACTAGATCGCTCGTCGGCAGCGTCAGATGTGTATAAGAGACAGGGATTGGACGCAATGTCGGAGCGTGCCGGCGGGCCGCCGGGCGTGGCCCGCTCCAGCAGCCGCTTGGCCAGGGCCAGGGGAAAGAGGAGGGTGTTGGCGTAGGACAGGCGCTCGACGGCGAAGCCAGTTTCGCGTAGTGAATCGGCTACTTGCCGGGTGGTGAAGCGGCGGGCGGTGTGGATGACCGTATCATGGCCGCCGCGCAGCCAGTCATGGGCCGGCAGCCGCAACAGCACGCGCCCGCCCGGTCGCAGCACGCGGCGAAAGTCGCGCAGTGCAACGTGGTAGTCGCCCACGGCGCGGTGGTAGAGTACGTCGAACGAAGTGACCAGGTCGAAGGTCGCCGGGGCAAAGGGCAGGGCCATCACCGATGCCTGTCCTAGCGCGCTCAGGCCGCGTGCCTGGCAGAATTCCAGCGCCAGCGAGGAGACGTCACAGCCGGTCACCGCGCCGAAGCGGGAGAGGTAGGCCACGGCCGCGCCCGTGCCGCAGCCGGCGTCGAGGATGCGCAGGTCGGTTCGCCCCGGGTAGAGCGTCTCGACCATCGCCTCAGTGATGGCCTGCATGCCGACGTACCACCAGTGGCGGTCTTCGACGGTGTAGATGGCGCGGTATTCCGAAGGCTCCATGGGGGTATTAGGAGTTGCGAGCTAAGAGACGCATCTGCTGCCGCTCTCTGATTACTGACCACTGACCACTATCCACTAACCCCTACTCATTGCCCAGCACCACCGGCAAGGCGATGCCGTTGCCGCCTGTGGTAAAGGTGGCGGTGATGCTTGTGCTCTCGAAAAGGGTGACGACGCCGGGATTGGCTGTGCCTTCCAGTGCGCCGGCCCAGCCGCCGAAGCGCGAGCCGAGATCGGGCGCGGGGAAGAGGAGCACGTCCTCGCCGAAGCGTGGCGGGAGGGCCGGCGAAGTTACGATGCGGCCACCGCCCGCCCCGTCAGTCAGGATAGTCAGCGTGGGGCGGGGCCGAACGGCGGCCAGATCGACGCGCACCGCACCGAAGCGGGCATCAACGTGGTGGGCCAACAGCAGCAGGCTGCCGCCCGTCGGCTCGCCCGCCATGCCGCGCCGCTCGATATCCCAGGCGACCGGCTCGGCCTGCGACGCCGACCACACCTTGAAGCGGTAGGTGGCAGGCAGCGCGGGGTCGGGATTGGTGGTGACGGCCAGTTTAAAGATGTACGTTACACCGAAGTTCAGCCTCCTGGCGCTCGTGCCCAGTTCGCGGCCGTTGTGCCCCAGCAGTTGGAACCCCTCAGTATAGACCTCGCCCTCTTTCTGCCAGCGATACCAGCCCAGGCCCCCCAGACGCCGCCAGCCGGTGCGGGGCGTGACGCCATTGCCGGCGTCGTAGTGCCCCTGCCAACGCACCATGACGCCGACGCCGGGGCCGTTGCTGGCGCCGGCGTAGCCCGATTCGTCAATGCCGAAGACGGTAATGGGCACGGTGACGGTGTAGTCGCGCCAGGAGAGATCGCCCAGCGCCAGCAGGCGGTCGAAGTCGAAGACTGTCGGCCGCACGCCGCCGCCATCGAGCGCCCACTCGCCATCGACCACCTGGGCCAGGTCGTCGATGCGCGTCGCCGTGGCCCAGTCATAGATGTAGGTCTGGGGTGACCACGTGACGCTGCCGCCGCGATAGTCGACGGTGACGGTGGCCTGGGCGGTCGCGCCCGTCTCATCGACGGCGGTGATAACGACGCTGTTGGCTCCGGCGCGCAGGTCGGTGTAGTCGAGTTCGATGTTGAAGTCGCCCGGTCGGGCCAGGCGCATGTTGTCGGGGCCGACGGCCAGCGGGCGCGTGGGGCCGCCGTTGAGCGTGTAGTGGAGTGCCGTCAGCGGCGCGGCCGAGGCCACGTTGCCCAGGATGTTGACCCACTTCTGCGGGTCGCCGCGGTGGCCGGCGGGCAGGGTTGCGCCGTACCAGAGCGTGATCGCCGGCGCGTCAGCCGTCGCCGGCGCGGTCAGGGGTGGCGCACCGGCCAACTGCGGCGGCTTGCCGGCCGAGCCGCCGGTAAGGGGGGGGATGGTGCTATCACCCGATAGACCGGACGGCGGTTGGCTAGGAACCGTTTCGGTCACGACGTTGGGCGGCGTCTGGGCCGTGACCCACGGCAGCGCCCCCAGGAAGCCAAGGAGCAGGGCCAACGTGGCCGCGCTCCTGATACGCAATGTCTTCCGCATTCAAGTACCTCTTTGGCGCCGCTTGATGCGCGGCGGCAGCGGAGTTTAGCGGCCCCCACCGGCCACCGCAAGGGCAGAAATACCCGCTCGCGCCCCCCTGCCCACAGGTGACATTTGTCACGCCGGCAGGTGCCTTCTGTCACTTCCGGCCCGGCCTCGCCTTGCGCTATAGTGCATGCTAAGGGGAACTCTACCTGGCGAGCGCCGGCCAAGCGGGCGAGTCTATTTGCCGGGCGCGTCGCTCCACCTAGCGGTGGCGGTGTAGTATGGCGTGGGAGGAGTTATGTTCAAGAAGATTCTTGTTCCCTTGGACGGTTTCCAGGCTGCCGAGCAGGCGCTGGTGGTGGCCGGCGCGCTGGCCCGCGCCGAGGCGGCCCACTTGCTGTTGCTGCGCAGTGTCCGATCTTCTTATGCGCCCGCCCCTGTCGATGCGACTCTGACCACTGAGTTCGACTGGTCCTTGCTGCCATCGGTCGAGCCGGGGCGGCAGCGAGAGGCCCAAGCGTATCTGGCGGCCATCGCCCGCCGCCATGAGTGCGTGGGCTGCGCCGTCCGCACGCGCGTCGAGGAGGGGGACGCGGCCAGCGTCATCGTCGATACGGCCACTGCCGAAGCGGTCGATCTCATCGTCATGAGCGACCAGAGGCGGACGGGCATGCGTGTGGGCAACGTGACCGAGCGTGTGCTCCACAGTGTGGCCTGTCCGGTGCTGCTGACGCGCACGGCCGCCCCCATCCGCCGCGTACTGATCGCCCTCGATGGCTCACCGCTGGGCGAACGGGCGCTGCCGCCGGCGCTGGCCGTGGCGCGGGCGTTGGGGGCGCAGGTGGTGCTGCTGCGCATCAGCGACATCCTGCCGCTCAATCCGTTGGAGACTGGCCTGATGTGGGAGTGGGAGCCTGTGCCTTCGGACCGGCAAACGATGGACCAGCTGCGCCAGGAAGCCGAGGCGTACTTGCGCGAAGCCGCCGCCCGCCACGGTCTGGCGTCGGACGAGGCGCAGATGCTGGTGCTCGATGGCGCGCCGGCCGACCGCATTCAGGAGTACGCCCGGCTGTCGGCCATTGACCTGATCGCCATGAGCACCCACGGCCGAACTGGTCTGCGGCGCTGGCTCTATGGCAGCGTGACGGCCAAGGTGATGCACGGCACGGATCGGGCGATGTTGATCGTTCGGCCGCCGGCGGAGACGTTGCGAGAGGGTGGGCAGTAGGCAGTCAGCAGTAAGCAGGTCATTGAGGGCGTGGTATGATGGAGGCATGAGCACGCCTTACACGACTATCCTGGCCGCGGCCGAAGTGGCCGCCCATCTTGATGACCCGCAGTGGGTCATCGTCGATTGCCGCTTCGACTTGCTGGACACCGCCGCCGGCGAGCAGCGCTACGCCGAGAGTCACATCCCCGGCGCGGTCTATGCCCACCTCGACCGCGATCTATCCGGCGCGCGGCAGCCCACGGGCGAAGGAGGTCGCCATCCGCTGCCGTCGCCGGTGGAGTTGACACGCACCTTCGGCCGCTGGGGCATCGGTCGCGGCGTCCAGGTGGTGGCCTACGACGACCAGAGCGGCCACTACGCCGCGCGGCTGTGGTGGCTGCTGCGCTTCATGGGGCACGAGGCAGTGGCCGTGCTCGATGGCGGTTGGCCGGCTTGGGTGGCGGCCGGGCTGCCGGTTGAGGCGGGCGATGGCGACGGGATTGGTGGAGACGTTCCGCCGGAACGTCTCTACGAAGGCGGGCCGCGCCTCGACCGGCCGGCCACGGCCGAGGAGGCCGTCGCCGCGCCCCAGGCCCTTCCGGTCGGCGGGCGATTCGCGCGCGACCGAGGTCAAGGCGAGCCCTCCCCGAGCCTGCGCCACGGAGATGCCGATCTCGCGTCGGAGGATTTCGAGGCCGAGGTCCTCCGGCACGCGCGCCGCCTTCATCGACACGGAGCGGGAACGCTCGCCCCGCCGGACTTCCAGCGTCACCCCAGCCCCGGGAGCGACGGCGGAGAGGAGCGTGTCGAAGTCCTCGCGGGACTCCACGGGCCTGCCGTTCAGCGAGGCGACGACGTCGCCCGGCTCCAGACCGGCCGCCTCGGCGGGAGAGGAGGGATAGACCGAGCGAACGCGCATCCCGAGGCCGCGGGCGCTCGGGCGGGCGCGGTCGGCCGTGAGGGTCGTTCCCCTCACGCCGATCCAGACCGGCTTGACCGCGCCGAAACGGAGGAGGTCGTCGGTGATCCGGCGGACCCGCTCGACCGGTATAGCGAATCCGATCGTGTTGGCGCCTCCGACGATCGCCGTGTTGATCCCGATCAGCTCGCCGAGGACGTTGCAGAGCGCCCCGCCCGAGTTCCCGGGATTGATCGCGGCGTCGGTCTGGATGAAGTCGGTGTAGGTGCGGCCCTCTCCCTTCACCGTCCGCTGGAGGGCGGAGACGATGCCGGTCGTGACGGTGTTCGAGAGGCCGAAAGGGTTTCCGACGGCGATCGCCGTCTCGCCGATCATCAGGTCGGAGTTCGTTCCGAGGCGCACCGGCTTAAGCCCTCGGCCGTCCACCTTCAGGACGGCCAGGTCGTTGTCGGCGTCGGCGCCGAGGAGCTCGGCCTCGAGCTCGCGGCCGTCCGC
>CALLZA010000633.1 GCA_937858165.1 uncultured Ardenticatenia bacterium | reverse complement strand
GGCCCAGTAGGGGCGGGAAGGGCGCGGCGAGATAGGGGTACAGCGGCTCGGGGCCGTAGCCGTGGCGAAAGAAGAGCGCATGTTCGCCGCCGCGAATGAACAGGGCGATGTCGGCGTCGAGCACCTCGTCCTGAGCCAGACCGGGCGGCAGGTCGGGCAGGGCGACGAGGCGGAAGGCGGCGGCCAGCAGCAGGATGAGAAACGTGATCAATGGCCAGTGGTTAGTGGCCAGTGGCGAGTGGCGGGTAGCGAGTGGCGGGTGCTCGGCCGTTGGCGGTCGGCGGTCGGCAGTCGGGTCTATATTACCGGACATCATAGATCAGGATGGAGTAGCCGACGCGGGCCGAGGGTTGGCGGGCGCGAAACCAGGCGTAGACACGCTTCTCCTCCGGCCGTAGCGGAGTCTCCCACAGGCTGGTGGCACTGATGGCGTAGACACCCGGCTCCGGCTGGGCCGGGTCGAAGGGCACGTCCCACCACAGCCGGAAGAAGGCGTCGCGGCCGAGGCCCGGCAGCGGCTCGTGGAGGATGGCGTAGTAGCCGGGGTCGGCCGTGCCGAACCAGCCCAACCGCACACGGGACACACCCGTATCACTCATCCAGCCCCGTAACCGCAACAGATCTTGCCCCCAATCGACATTGCTATCGATGAGGACGCGATAGCCGTTGGCCGGGCCACCGGCAATGGGATTGAAGTAACTGAGATAGTGGGGGTGAATCCACAGCGCCACGGCGACAGTCAACAGGGCAACGGCCGCGGCAACGCGGCGCGGCGGCAACGCCAGCCGACCCAACAGCCGCCGCTCCCTCGCTTTCGCCCCGCCCAGCCCGGCTGCCAGTACGAGTAAGTAGGGAACCATTGGCAGGGCGTGGCGATAGCCGATGTTGAGCGCGCCGGTCATCGTCAGGCCAAAAAACAGCGCCCCGGCCAGTAGCAGGAACAGGGCGCGGCGACGGGTGCGCCTGTCGCGCACGAACAACACAGCGGCCAGAGCGACGGCCGCCAGCACGACCAAGGGCGTCTTGACGGCGAACGCCACCGGAAAGTAGGCCACAAAGCCCGTGTCGGAGAAACGGCCCAACAGGAACGACTGCGCCCGGCCGCCGCCGCTGAGCAGCGCAATCTGCTCCACACCAGCCCAGAACGTCGGCATCGGTCCCGCCCAGCGGTTGAGCGGCGTCAACTCCGGTGAGATAAAGGCGAACGCGCCCCACTGGAAGCCGTAGAGCGCCCACACGACCAGCAGCGCGGCCCCCCCGGCCGCCGCCAGTTGCGCCAGCCGCCACCCCGCCCCCTGCGCCGCGCGCCGGACGCCCGTCGGATAGAGCGGCAGCACAGCCAGCCCACCCCACACCACGGCGAAGCCCAACGCCGACATCTTGCTGCCAAAGGCCAGGCCGACGGCCAGCGCCGCCCACGCCCAGCGCGCCCAGTTCCAGCGCCCCGGCTCTTGCCACAACCGCCACAGAAAGAAGGTCGCCAGAAAGGTGAACAGCGTGCCGCCCAGATCGGTCGTGGCGTAGCGGCCGTGGGCCAGCAGGTTCGGCTCGAACAGCAACAGCGTCAGCGCCACCGGCCCGGCCGCGCCGCGCCACAGGTGAGCGGCCCAGCGATAGCCGGCCAGCGCCAGACCAATGAGCAGGAAAACGATCGGCAGCCGCGCCAGAAAGACAATACGCTCAACGTCGTGGTTGTACTGCCACAGGAAGAGATCGGCGAACTCGTACCACCCTTCGCGCCGCTCCCAACTGGGGTGGTCGGTCGGCAGCCGCAACTCCGGCATCGTCAACAGCGGCAGGGCGCTCAGCCCGTTGATGAGTGGTGGATGCTCCAGACTAAGCCGCGGATCGCCGGTGCGCAGAAAAGCCAACCCGCGGGCGATGTGGTTCTGCTCGTCCATCGTCGGGCTGTCGCCCACGGCGCTGTCGAGGGCCAGGAAGAAAAACAGCAGCACCGCCGCCACCACCGGCCAGACGCGCTGGTGGGCACGCCGGGCAGTCGGCATCTCTCCCGCCGCGCCGCCTGTCTGAGGCATCATGCCGCCATTATAGAGTACCTCACGCAAAGAACGCTAAGTACGCAAAGAGAGGTCTTTTTGGCGTACTTAGCGTTCTTGGCGATCTTTGCGTGAGCTCATACCAGCTTTGCCATGACCCTGCATGACGAACGCGCCGGACTGGACTACAATCGTCCCCGATGGACCCCGCGCCCGCCACCCCCGCCCCGCCCGCGCGCCAACCAGCCCGCCAGCGGCTTATGGCGCTGCTCAAGATCGCCGTCACCGCGCTGGGGCTTTACCTCGTCCTGCGCGGCCTCGACTTTCGCGCCCTGCTGGACACCCTGCGCACTGTCCGCCTCGGCTGGATGGCCGCCGGCGCGGCGCTCATCGCCCTCAGCCTCATCGTGCGTGCCTACCGTTGGCATCTCGTCCTGCACGGCGTCGGCTCGTCCATCCGCTTCGGTCGCCTCGTCGAGCTTTATCTCGTGGGCAGCTTCTTCAACGCTTTCCTGCCGTCGGGGCTGGGCGGCGACGTAGTGCGCGCGGCCGAGGCTGCCCAGAACGTAGACTCCGGCGTGGCCGCGGGCACGGTCTTTCTCGACCGGCTGACGGGGCTGATGGCCCTGTTCGGCATGGCCCTCGCCCTCCTACCCTTCCGCCCGGACGACTTCCCGCCGCAACTGGCCTGGACGATTGGCCTCATCTGTGCCGTCGGTCTGGTGGGTGGCCTGGCGCTCATCGAGGGGCGACTGCTGCGCGGCGTGGTCAACCGGCTGCCGGCGGCGCTGCGCGTGGCCGGCGGCGGCTTCCTCGACCGGCTGACGACGACCATCCACCGCTGCGGCCGGCGGCCGGCGGCGGCCGCGCTGCTGGTGTCCATCGGCTTCAATCTGATGCAGGTCGGCTGGTGGGCCACTACCGGCCGCGCCCTGGGGCTGAGCGTGCCCTTCGGCTACTACTTGCTGGTCGTGCCGATCATGTCGCTGGCCCTGCTGGTGCCGTCGATTGGCGGGCTAGGCGTGCGCGAGAGCGTGGCCCCGGCGCTGTTTGCCGGCGCGGGGCTGGCCCCGGAGCAGGCGGTGGCGCTGACGCTACTGGTCTTCGGCCTGGAGCGCGTCGCCAGTCTGCTGGGCGCGCCGGTCTATCTGGCAACAGTTCTGGATTTCAAAGAGATCACGCAAAGGCGCAAAGTCCGCAAAGCCAATAAGGCTTCTTGAACGAAAAATGTCCACAGATTACACAGATTCTTAGAGTTGAATCTGTGTAATCTGTGGATGCTTCTTCTGAGGAGGTTTGGCGCGCTAGGCTGGCCCGTTCGCTGGCTCCGGCTCGCCGGGCAAGAAGGTGATCTCCAGCATTCCGTCGCGCAATCGACCACCCCCCGCGCGCCGCTTGGCCAACACAGTGGGCAACATCATCTCGCGCTTGAAGTTGCCGATGGTGATAAAAAGCTCATCGCCCCGCTTGCGCAGGCGAACGTCGTCGCGGCCGATGAATGGGATGGGCAACCGCAACAGATAGCCGCCGTCGCCCGTGTCGATGATCTCCTGCAAGATGCCGCGGTAGAAAATCTCGCCCGGGTCGCTGGAGCCGAAGCAATCGGCGGCCAGTTGGGCCAGCGCCTCCAGCCCGACGACCTCATGGGCGTAGTAGGGAGCGTACCACAGCGGTAGCGGGCGGAAGTTATTCTCGATCAGTTCGATGTACTTGGCCTGAATCTCCCGCCGCTGGCGATAGAACTCACTGTCGTCGACCGACTCCGGCAAGATGCGGTTGATGATGACGCTATCGACCGGATAGTTGAACAACCCCAGATAGCTGATGGCCCGCTCCGCCTCGCGCATGACCATCTTCTCCGGCTGCAAAACGACGCGATAGCTGCTGACTGACGGGTCGCTGAGTGTGGCTCGCAGGTCGGCCGTGGCCGCGTCGAGGTTGCTGATCGCCTCCAGCACCTCCGACGGCCCTTGCAACAGCTTGCCGGCAAACGGCTTCAGGGCGCGCATGAGGAAAGCGGACTCCAGCTTGCTGACGTGGCCGGCGTACCAGCGAAAGGTGTCGGGCATGGTCAACAGGCGGATCGTCTCGCCCGTCGGCGCGGCGTCAATGATCACCCGCTCGAACTCGCGCTCCTTGGCCTGCTTGTTGATGTGCAGCAGGCTGACGATCTCATCCATGCCGGGAAAGGCTGACAGCTCATCGGCCACCACGTTGCTGATGCCCGGCCCGCTGATCATGTTGGCCATGAACCCCTGCAACGTGCCCCAGTAGTTGTGGATGTCGGCAACGACGCTGATCTCCTGCGCCCAGAGATTGTCGGCCACCTGCATCGGCGACGGCCCTAGCGGCACATCGAGCGAATCGGCCAGGCTGTGGGCGATGTCGGTGCTGGCTACGAGCGTCTTATAACCCAATTGCGCGCTACGTAGCGCCGTAGCCGCGGCGACGGTCGTCTTGCCGACGCCGCCCTTACCCAGATACAAGATAATACGCATGAAGGTCTCCTTCTTCAGGATATACGTTCGGCCGTCGCCTCGGTTGCATACCAGTGGCTGGGGTGGAATGTGTCCAGCACCGACCCGCCGATGAACTCGCGCAAGATCGAATCGTTGGCGACGTAGCGCAGGTCGGCCTCTGGCAGCGGCTCGAACCACTGCAAAAAGGCCATCAGGCGGTTGGCTTCCAGCCGCTCCGGCGTGCCCGTCTCCACTTGCATCAGCAGCGGCTCGGCTAGCGGCTTCAGGGCCGACAGCTCATAGACCAACGCCGAATTGAAGAAGACGTCAGCGCTATTCTGGAAGGGAAAGATGTGGTTCTTTTCGCCGCGCCGGACACCTGTCTCTTATACACATCTGACGCTGCCGACGAGCGATCTAGTGTAGATCTCGGTGGTCGCCGGATCATTAAAAAAACAAAAACACGTCAACTAAGAGAGCTATAGCTGTGTCACGACACAGAGATATACCGAATACAGACGTACAAGAAGCAGGAGACCGAGAGGGCACAAAGGTAAGCGAACACAAA
>CALLZA010000632.1 GCA_937858165.1 uncultured Ardenticatenia bacterium | reverse complement strand
TTGGTATGAGCTTGATACGGCGCAGTGTGTGAGATAGGGTTTTTTTTTGTCAATCAGAAGACGGCATACGAGATCTAGTACGGTCTCGTGGGCTCGGAGATGTGTATAAGAGACAGGTGGAGTGTAGCGCGAATCGCCCGACTGCGCCATGCGGCCGTAGCGCGATTCTCCGGAATCGCGCGATTCTGGAGAATCGAGCTACAATTAGCAGGTCATGATCGCCGTCCTCGCCGTCGCCCTGGTCATTCTCGTCCTGCTCGGCGCACTGCTGCGGCCGTTGCTGGCCGCCTGGCTGTTCACCTATCCGCCACGCGTGCGCCCCGCCGACCGCACGCCGGCCGATTGGGGCGCGGCGTATGAAGACGTGACACTCGGCAGTGACGGCGCACAACTGCGGGGCTGGTACATGCCATCGCGTAACGGCGCGGCCGTCGTCCTGCTCCACGACCACGGCACGAACCGGTTGGCCCTGGCCCCCCACGCGGAGACGCTGTCGCACGCGGGGTACGGCGTGCTGATGCTCGATCTGCGCGCCCACGGCCGCAGCGACGGCCGGCGCTTCAACCGCGGCGCGGCCGTCGATGACACGCTGGCCGCCGTGGCCTGGGTCGCCCGCCGCCACGATGTGCGGGCGCGCGTCGCCGTCCTGGGCGTCGGGCTGGGCGGCACGCTGGCCCTCCACGCCGCGGCGCGCAACGCCTTCATCCGCGGCGCGGCGGCCGACGGGCCGCTGCCCGGCGCGTTGCCCGACCTGCCGCCGCCGTCGGGCGTGGCCGACCGGCTATGGCGCTACCCGCAGGCGTACCTGTTCTACGCCGCCCTGGAACGGCTGGCTCCCGACCCGCGCCTGCCGGCCAACGCCCACGCTCTCAACCGCCTCGGCGGGCGGCCGCTGCTACTGATCAGCGCCGGCAAGCGTCGCGAACACCGCCTGACGCGCCATCTGTTCGCCGCAGCCGGCGAGCCGAAAACGCTCTATGAGATCCCCGACGCTGCCCACGCCACCGGCTGGGCTGTTGCGCCGGAGGAGTACGACCAACAACTGCTGGCCTTCTTCGGGCGTGCCCTGTCAGTCGAATACAGGCCGGAGGCGGCCACGAAGCACACCGCGCCTCCAATGGGCAACGCTCCACACCCCGCCGCCGGCCCCGCCCCCCAAGCCGTCGGCGAGCGCACCGTCGCCCCGGCGGCGGCGATGATGCTCTCCTTCGCCGCCGTCCCCGTGTCGCTCCTCGCCCTGTTCGTGCCCTACCAGTTGCGTTGGGGATTGGCCCCACCACGTTTGCCGGCCGGGCGACCGGTGGCGGCGCTGCTGGGCTTCTTCGGCCTGCTCCTGGCCGGGCTGCTGCTGCACGAGGCGGCGCATCTGGCGGCCTACTACGTTATCGGCCGGGTGCCGCGCGGCACGGCACGACTAGGGGCGGGCCATGTCGGGCTGGCCCCGCGGGTGCGCTGCACGACGCTGCTGCCGGCGCGCACCTACCGCGCCATCCTGCTCGCGCCGGGCGTGCTGCTCGGCGTCGTGCCGGGGGTTGTCGGCATCGCCGTCGGCTCGTGGCTCCTGGTCGTCTGGGGCGTGTGGATGCTCGTGGCCTCCGGCGGCAATCTGGTGACGCTGTGGGCCATGCGCGGTCTGCCGGCCGGCACACCGGTGCGCGCCCACCCAACCCACGCCGGCTGCGAGTTCTTTGCCCGCCGCGAATGTGTCGGGCCATGGCCCAGTCAGCAAAAAGAGGCCGCACGCAAAGATCGCTGAGGGCACAAAGACCGCCAAGAGAACGACTCTGCGCACCTATGTTCCTCGCTGTCGCCTACCCCCTACTCGTGTTCAAAAGCAACAACTGAAAAGCCCTTGGTAAATATGTGCAAAATATTGACACAAAGCCGTATAGACAGTATAATGGGTTGAAATGTCAATAGTTTGTTCATGCTTATGCGATGAGGGAGCGCGAATGGTTTATGGCTAAGACAAAGAAACTGCAACCGGGCGATGCTGCGCCGGACGGGCTGTGCCTGAACGTCGACGGCTTGCCTGTATCCGTGTCCACCTTCTGGGGCGAAGGGCCACTACTGCTAACCTTTTTGCGCCACTTTGGCTGAATTCACTGTCGTGAATGGCTAGCTCAGTTGGAGCTGCACCACGAGAAGATTGAGGCCGCCGGGTTGCGCATCCTGGCTGTCGGCCTGGGCGAACCGAAGCATGCTCGCCACTTTGGCGGCAAGCTGGCGCCCAGCGTTGAGTGTCTGACCAATGAGGAGCCGACGCTCTACGAGGCGTTCGGCATTGAGAAAGGGAACATGCTACGCATGTTGGCTCCCGACGCGCTGGCGGCCGGGGCGAGGGCGGCGCGCGAGGGACACCGCCAGGGGACAGCCACCGGCGACCAGCAACGGCTGCCGGGCACGTTTATCATCGACGCCCAGGGCACGGTGCGCTACGCCTACTATGGTAAGCACGCGGGCGACCAGCCCGATCTGGAAGAACTCGTGCGCTGGTGGCAGGCGGCCAACGAGTCGGCGGCGGCCACAGCCTAGAGTCAGAAGAAGATCTCACGCCAAGGGCGCAAAGAGGGCTAAGAAAACTGGTCCTGACGTTCTTTCGTCCTTAGCGTGAGGTCTTAACAATTCGGCTACGACCCGGCTACTGGCGCGCTTTGGCCTGTTCGATCCACTCGTCCGGGTTGGCGACGCTGGTGGCGTGGGTCACATCGCGCAACTGGTCAGCCGACGCCTGGGCCACGTCGGCAAACGTCGTAATCCCCGCCTGGCGCAGCCGCTCGGCAAAGACGGGGCCGATGCCCTTGATCTCGGTCAGGTCATCAGCGGCCAGCACCGCTTCGGCCGTGCGCGTGACTGTGTCGGCCGCTGGGCTCTTGGCCAGTGCGGCTTGTCGGCCCACCTCTTCGACAGCCTTCTTCGTCTTGGCCTGGGCCTCGGCCGTGGGCGCAGACGTGACGACCGGCGCAGTCGTCGCCACCTTGGCTGGGGCGTCGGCTTCCATCGGCACCTCGGCCGACCGATAGCCGGCTGAGCCATCCGCCCGACGCCGCCGCAACAGACGGCGCGCGCCGTCGGCGGCCAACGCCACCGCGCCCGCCCCCAACAGATACCACGCCTTGGGATTGGTTATCTTGGACATATCGCTTCCCTTTCCTTTTCAACATCCGGCAACAGCGAGTTACCGCCTCATGCACCACCAGATAACATGACCATTGTAACATGAAACCGCGCCATCCGTGTTCAATTCTTTTCCGCTTACGGTCGGGAGAAGAGCCCAGGCCAGGGAAGCAAAGAACGCCAAGAAAATCTCTTCTTTGCGCCCTTTGCTCCGTGGCGTCCTTTCCGTGAGCGCTTCGCGCCCTAAGGAAGTCGATTGACGCCCCGCCCCGATGCGGCTATAATACGTCCTTACGATTGCCCTGGTGGCGGAATTGGCATACGCGGTAGGTTGAGGGCCTATGTCCTTTGGACGTGGAGGTTCGAGTCCTCTCCAGGGCACACAGTTCAATAAGCGAAATCGTTGACCGGGACGAGTACCCGCAATGACCGTGACAGAGAGGCGGTGGCCATAGGTTGAAAGCCACGCCAACGGTGCGCGCGACGAAAACCCCCCGGGAGTGGTTGCCCCAACGCCCGCGCGGCCAGTAAGGCAACTCGGCAGGCTCCGTTATCGGCCGACAATGAGCGCGGGCGCAGGCCCGCTAAAATTGGGTGGAATCGCGACGCCGTCGCCCCATGTGGGTGACGGCGCTTTTGTTTCTGTGAGAGTGAAACAGGGATAGATGGAAAGACGCTCACGCAAAGATCGCAAAGAGAGCAAAGGACGCAAAGAAGAGAGGTTCTTTCTTGGCGTCCTTTGCTTCTTTGCGCCTTTGCGTGAGCTCTACCCTCGAAAGGAGAACGACAATGAATAAGATACCGGTGGGTGTGTTGGGCGCGACGGGGACGGTGGGGCAGCGCTTTGTGCAGCTCCTGGCCGATCATCCGTGGTTCGAGGTAGTGGCCGTCACCGGCTCCGACCGCACCGTCGGTCGCCCCTATGGCGAGGGCGTCAACTGGCTGATGCCCGGTCGCGTGCCCGCGCGCGCCGCCGAACTCATCGTCCAGCCCACAACGCCCAACCTGGACATCCCCGGCCGGCCGCCCGTCGTCTTTTCCGCCCTGCCCACCAGCGAGGCCAAGGAGTGGGAGCCGCAGTTCGCCGCCGCCGGCTACGCCGTGGTCACCAATACGTCCGTCTTCCGCATGACGCCCAACGTGCCGCTGCTCATCCCGGAGGTCAACCCCGACCACACCTGCCTCATCCCCACCCAGCAGGCCGAAAACAAGTGGCCAGGCTTCATCGTCGCCAGCCCCAACTGCTCGACGACCAGCGCCATTCTGCCGTTGAAGGTGTTCCAGGAGGCGTTTGGCGTCACGGCGGCGATCATCACCACCATGCAGGCCATCTCCGGCGCGGGCTACCCCGGCGTGTCGTCGCTGGACATCTATGACAACGTCGTGCCCCACATCGGCGGCGAGGATGAGAAGCTACAAAACGAGCCGAAGAAGCTGCTGGGCGACGTGCGCGACGGCCACATGCGCATGGCCGACATCGCCGTCAGCGCCCAGGCCAACCGCGTGCCGGTCATCGACGGCCACCTGGCCAGTGTGTCGGTCAAGCTGGGGCAGCCGGCGTCGGCCGACGAGGCCATCGCCGCCCTACGCGCCTGGCAGCCGCCGGCCGTCTGCGCCCAACTGCCATCGACGCCGAAGGAACTGCTGATCTACCGCGACGAGCCGGATCGGCCCCAGCCCCGCCGCGACCGCGACGCCGGCGACGGCCTGGCCTGGACCTGTCTCTTATACACATCTGACGCTGCCGACGAGCGATCTAGTGTAGATCTCGGTGGTCGCCGTATCCTTAACAACACAAGCACACACGTCCACGTGTATCGCATGTCTCGTGTCCACCACTCCAGTCACCGCAGGCCGACGTATATATACAAGCCAGCAGACATGCATCGACCATCACAGCGAGAAAAATGTCG